>JAOUFM010000008.1 GCA_029858205.1 Deltaproteobacteria bacterium
GGAAGCACCCAGGGCTTGGCAACCACCGTGACCTTCGCCTCTGGCAAAAACTTCTTTAGCGCCATGGCAGCGGGCACACTCATCACAGCATCGCCTATCCAGTTCGGGGCGCGTAGCATTATTTTTTTAACATTTTTGAAATCGTCCTTTGACATACGTTCCCTTAACTCGACTTTAAAGTAAGCATCTCCCTTGCCGAAGTAAACACCTCGTCTACGCTCACCGCGTCCATGCATTTTAACGGCTCGCACTCTCTTTTCCTGCACGGCGCGCATTCTATGGAAGCCGTTATGGCCTTCGATTTCTTCGAATACGGCCCTATGTACGACGGGTCTGTCGGGCCAAACACGGCTACAAGCGGCGTGCCCACTGCTGAGCCAAGGTGCATTGTTCCCGAATCGCAGCTAAGGAGCAGATTGGATGCCTTGAGAACCGCCGCAAGCGTTATGAGGTCTGTTTTTCCGGCAAGGCTCACACATGGCATCTGCATGAAGGCAATTGTCGCGTTCACGTACTCGATATCTCCCTTGGTGCCGGTGAAAAATATACGGGCCCCGCATTCCTTGGTAAGCCTGTCGGCGACCTCGGCGAACTTTTTCGGCTGAAAGAGCTTACTCTTCCATCTTGTAGTCGGGCTTACGGCAACTACAGGGCCGCTGCCGGCTCCGATAAGCCCGGTTGCCCTTGCCGCGGCCTCTGCAGGTATTGTGAACGAAAAATCATACTGAGCGCTGCCTCGCTTTAGCCCTGCGTAATCCTCGATCACTGCCGCGTTCTCTTCGACCGCATGCACGCCCTTTGTCTTTCTTGGAATGCCGAGTTTACGCGTATGAAAAAGAAAACTTCCCTCGCGCGTGTTTGGGAGGCTCACCCGTTCCTTTGCCCCTGAAAAATAGCCTATGAGGGAACTCTTTAGTAACCCCTGCAAATCAAAGACCGTTGTTATGCCAAGCTTTCTTATCGCACCAAGCGCATCCATGGTGCCTGCAAGCCCTCCGCCCTTGCCATACACTATGACCGAGTCCAGGAAGTCCGAATATTTCAGAAGCCCTGCAAACGGCTCCTTTATGAGCCAATGGATGCGCGAATCAGGCCTTGCCTTCCTCAGTATTCGCACGGCAGGGATTGAGTTTATTATGTCGCCAAGCGAGCTGTATTTTATTATAAGAAAGTTCGAATCCTTCAAATATGCCGCCTTTGCCGCGTTTATGGCCGTAAAGATGCCTATACGACTTAATAAAGTAAAATATCAAAAAAAACCACCTATTACAATGACATTTAACGTCCAAAACCGCCCTCAAGAGGCTGCAGGCAACATAAATGGCATTGCAGCCAGGGCTGTTATTAAATATACTGTCTGGATGAAGAAAAACCTCCTGGCACTCGGGCTCGGGCAGGCCTCTCTGGACGTGCTTACGTATATCGACAGGCAGCCAAAGCCTGATTCAAAGCTCGAGACATCGGGCTTTCTTATCCAGGGCGGCGGCCCTGCGGCAACCGCGCTTGTAACGCTAAAAAGGCTCGGCGTTAAAGCAAGGTTTATCGGCGTTACAGGCGACGACGACGCTTCTGCGCTGATAATAAAAGGCCTTCGAGACGAAGGTGTGGACACCCTCGCCGTTATCAGGAGAAAACACGCCTCGTCGCAGCTTGCCTCGATAATCGTCGATACGAAGGCCGCACACCGCACCATACTCTGGAAAAGGCCCTCGGCCCTGCCCCTTAAGGCGTCAGAGATAAGCCCCGCGGCATTCAAAGGCGCTTCGATACTTCTTATAGACGGCCTTATGAAAGAAGCCTCTGTAAAGGCCGCGAAAATAGCGCGTGAAAAAGGCATCCCCGTGCTCCTCGATGCCGGACGGATGCGGCCGGGGATGCGCGAACTTATAAAACTTTCAACCCACATCGTGGGTTCCGAGGTATTATCCAAAGACATTGCAAAAACTCCGGAAGCGGCACTAAGAAAACTACGTGCCATAAATAGAACAGCGGAGCTGACCATAACGCTTGGCAAAAAGGGCAGCATCACGCTCATTGAAGACAAGGTAATAAAAACGCCAGCATTCAAGGTAACTGCAATCGACACAACGGGCGCAGGGGACGTGTTCCACGGCGCGTACGCCTACGGCATAATAACAGGCATGGATATAAAAGCCACCATCACGTTCGCCTCTGCGGTAAGCGCCCTTAAATGCACGAAACGCGGCGGCAGAACAGGCATTCCGTCACTTAAGGAAACGGTATTGTTCATGCGGCGCGCCGTAAATCAATGAACACGTCTGCAAAAAACATACTCCTTCCGCTCACACTCCTTGCCTGTATCACTTTGGCAGCATGGATAATTGGCAGGGCAGCGGTATTCGACCCGGCGGTCATAAGTGAGTTTATCGAGGGCTTTGGCCCTTGGGGCCCGCTCGTCTACATACTCGTATACTCGGTTGCCCCTTCCCTCATGCTCCCCGGGCTTCCGCTCACTCTTGCCTCCGGCGTGCTCTTTGGCCCTGTATACGGAATAATATACACCTCTATCGGCGCGACAATCGGCTCATCCGTTGCCTTTCTCATAGCAAGAAGGCTCGGCAGAAGATGGGTCTTCGAAAAAATCATCCGTGGCTCGAGGCTTGAAGAGATCGACATGGCTGTTCTAAAGCACGGATGGAAGGCGGTCGCAGTAGCAAGGCTTATTCCGCTAATACCTTTTAACGCGCTCAACTACGCCCTCGGGCTAACCGGCGTAAGGTTCTCGCACTTTGCAGGAGCGTCCTTCGTATTCATGCTTCCCGGCATAACCGCGTACGTGCTTCTTGCCGACTCGCTTGGAAGCGTTATAGGAGGCAAGGCAGGCGCACCGTACATGCTTATGGCCGCAGCCGCTCTCGTAATAATACTTATGCTGATTGCGGCAGCGTGGCGCAGAAAAACACGGCAATAACCGCGCTGCTGCAAAATACTGTGGACTTGGCAAACACCTTATGGTATTTTTAATTCTATGTACCTTCAACCCTGAAGGAGGAGTTACAAAAATGAAAAAATCGATACTGCTTCTACTTGCCGCAATGCTGATACAGGCCTTTACGTCCTTTGCCATTGCAGAGGATCCAAAAACAGGCTCGTCCGTTGTAACGGTCACGGGAAGCGGCGCCGCACCGACCAACACTACGCCAACAGCCAAGCCGCAGGGCGCTACACTCTCTGTTATGGAAAGCGCCATCGCAACCGGCATAAAGGACGCGGCCCCGGTAGGCCCGGGCGAAAAATTCCCGGCATCCGTAGGAAAGCTCTACTGCTACACGAGAATAGCAGGAGCGTCCGCCGAGGCCCTTGTCACGCACAAATGGTTCCTTAACGGAAAGCTCCTGGACGCCATAGTGCTAAGGGTAAAAGGCGACCCGTACAGGATATACAGCGCAAAGACCGTCACGCCCTACATGAAAGGCGACTGGAAGGTAGAGGTAGTGGACGAGAGCGGCAAGCTTCTAAAGACCATCAACTTTAAGGTCGAGTAAACTTCCCAAAACCCATTCAACGCGCTAAAGCCCGCTCAACCATATCGCGAAACGCCGGATGGTAGGGGCCTGCGGCAATGTTTTTTTCGAGCTCCACGGTAGGCTGAAGCCCTACGCGTATCACCTTGATGCCAAAGCCGCCAAACACACCGAGCATCTTCGAGCAAAGCATGGCCATGCGGTCAAGCGTCCACGGCTCGTATGCGCCGCTATTGTACATGCGCTCAAGCTCCGTGCCCTTTATTACAAGTGTCGGATAGATGCGAACGAAATCGGGCTTAAGGGCTGCCGCTTCCTCCGCGCTCGCCGTGGCCTTTTCCTCTGTGTCACCAGGGAGCCCCGGCATTAACTGAAGCCCGAGCCTTAAGCCGTTTTCTTTTATAAGAACAGCTGCTCTCTTGACATCTGCTGCAGAATGCGGCCTGCCGGATAGTTTCAACACCTCGTCGTCAAAGGACTGCACCCCAAGCTCTATTGTCTTAACGCCGTAACCGATAAGAAGCTTAAGCACAGCGCTGTCAATAGAGTCCGGCCTCGTCGACACTCGTATGGAATCGAGCCTGCCGGAGGCCACGAAAGAGTGGGCAGCGGAGAGCATGCGCCTCTGCTCGACCTCGGGAATTGCAGTAAAGCTTCCGCCGTAGAACGCGGCCTCCTTTAGGCCGCCCCCGCGCCAGGTTGAAAGGTATTTTTCTATGTCCGCCTCTATCTGGGCAGACGTTGGAAACGAAGAAGCCCCGGAAATCTTCTTCTGGTCGCAGAATACGCACCTCTTATCGCAGCCGCCAAACGGCGCGAATATGGGGATTATGAGTTGTTTCTTCCTTGCCATAGAAGGGCTACGCGCCGCGCTCCTTCAGTTTTTCAAATGCAGCCTTTGCAGCAGCCTGCTCCGCTTCCTTTTTAGTTGCGCCAGTGCCAGAGCCAAGTTCCTCGCCTTTTATGGAGACGCCGACTGTAAAGACTTTCTTATGCGACGGCCCGTCCTCCCTCACCACCTCGTAAATGGGCGAGACAAAGAACATGCGCTGCGAAGCCTCCTGCAATATGCCCTTCCAGTCGAAGTCCGAGGCCTCGGCCTTCAATGCGGCGTCTATCGACTCCCCAAGTGTTTTTACGATAAACTCGCGCGAAGCATCGGCACCGGCCTCCGTATACAATAGCCCTATGACAGCCTCGAAGGCGTCGGCAAGTATGGAGGGGTTATCGGCGCCCCCGCCCTTTCTCTCACCCTTACCAAGGAGCAAAAGCTCCTTTATGCCGGCATTGACCGCCGCATCAGAGAGGGCCTTTTTATTTACTATCCTTGCCCTAAGCTTCGTAAGCTCGCCTTCGGGAACGTCCGGAAGCCTTTCGTAAAGAAGCGCGCTTATGACAAAGGACAGCACAGCGTCGCCAAGAAACTCAAGACGCTCGTTCGACACGAACCCGGCTCCTGGGTTTTCGTTCACGTATGAACTGTGCACAAAGGCCCGCTCAAGCGAAGAAGCGTGCTTTAGCACGGCGCAGTAAGTCGAAATAAAATTTTCCAGAAGCTTACCCCTTGAATACATCTGCCTCACACACGATAAAGTCTTTGGTTGATTTAACGGCCTTTAGCATAACGGTCTTTCTCTTAAGTTCATCTCCGGCCTTGATGAGCGCCGGGATGTAACTACGCGTCCTGCCCTTTAAAAACCCTGTTTTTTTATCCCTCGAAGTTTCTATGAGCACCTCCTGCACAGTGCCAACAAACCTCGCGTTAAACGCTGCCCGCTTTTCCATATCGAGAATCTTAAGGGCCTCGCACCTTTCCTTTGTAACCTTCGGGCTAACGCGGCCTTTGAAACCTTCTGCTGAAGTGCCCTTCCTGACAGAGTACGGAAAGATGTGCAGATAACTTACAGGCAACTTTTTCAAAAGCTCTAGCGTATTCCCGAATGCCTTATCGTCCTCTCCCGGGAACCCGGCGATAACGTCAGCGCCGATGTTTATTCCTTCCACCTTCTTAAAAAGCCTCAAAACAGCATCGGAAAAATCCAGGGCAGTATACGACCTTCGCATGAGCCTTAATATTCGGTCATCTCCGCTTTGCAGTGAAAGATGCATGTGGTTACAAAACACCCTGCTACCGGCAAACGCGTCTATGAATTCATCTGTCACCTCGTCCGGATCAAGCGAGCTTATGCGTCCGCGGCATTTATCCGTAAGCCCGAGCCCGTCTATTGCACGCACAAGCTCGGTTATGGAGGACTTCGGTTTTAAATCAAGCCCGTAAGCGCCAAGGTGTATGCCCGTTAGCACTATCTCGCCAAACCCGGCATCAGCAAGGCCGCGAAACTCTTTAAGCGCTGCATCCAGAGTAACGCTTCTCGAAGCCCCCCTTGCCCTCGGTATTATACAATAAGTGCATGCCTTATCGCACCCGTCCTGAAGCTTAAGGTTGGCGCGCGTCCTTGATTCGAATGACACGGCCCTAAGCTCCATTATACCGGCCTCGCCGCCAACCATCACAACCGCGCCGCCTTCCGGCCTGCCCTTTAGCGCGCACTCGACAACCTTCGACTTCTCAGGGTTACCGAGCACGTAGTCTACACCTTCTATGGAGGCAACCTCGTTAGCAGCGACCTCGGCGTAGCAGCCCGTAACTATCAGAACAGACGACGGGTTCTCTCTTCTTATCTTTCTTATGAGCTGCCTTGACTGCGAGTCAGTCGGGCCCGTGACCGTGCAGGTGTTTATCACATAGGCCGAGGCCCCGGCATTCAAAGGCACGATATCAAAGTCCGCCTTTTTAAAGGAATCCTCAAGGGCGCTCGAATCGTACTGGTTCGAGCGGCAGCCAAGTGTCGTAACCGCCACGGTTCTCGAAGCTACAGTGGGGCTCACCTTAGAGACTCCTCTATCCACGCGCCGCCAAGCACCACATCGCCGCTATAGAACACCGCGGCCTGCCCAGGTGTAACGGACTTTCCAGGCTCCATAAACTCGACCTTCACCTTTGCGCCACCAAGCGAAGTTATCTTCGATAAAACTCCTCCGTGCCTGTAGCGGATCTTTACATTCGCATCTATTGCAACATCCGGCTTGCCGGTTATCCAGTTTACACCCGAGGCGATAAAGCCTTTTGAAGTAAGCTCGTCTTCCTTGCCGACAATCAAACGGTTGTCCTTTGTCTCCATGCCAACGACATAGTAGGGCCCTTTGCCGTCCTTGATATCGAGGCCGCGCCTCTGGCCTATGGTATAATTAAAAAGCCCGGCGTGCCTTCCAAGCACGTTACCGGAATTATCCACGATATCTCCGGGCGGCAATGTCTTTGCCGCATACTCGCCGACAAACGCGCCGTAGTCGTCGTTATCTATGAAGCAAATCTCCTGACTTTCCTTTTTATCGTGAACCTTAAGACCGAACTTCGAGGCCAGCGCCCTTGCCTCCATTTTTGTGTAACTGCCGAGCGGAAAAAGCACCTTTGCCATTTCGTCCTGCGTCATTGTAAAAAGAAAGTACGACTGGTCTTTGTCCGTATCAACGCCCTTAAGAAGCCTGTAGCGGCCCTCCGCCGCCGCCTTTTCTATTCTCGCGTAGTGGCCTGTTGCGAGAAAGTCCGCGCCCATGGCCAGCGCCCTCGTAAGAAGGGCCTTGAACTTCATAACCTCGTTGCATTTAACGCACGGGTTCGGCGTCATTGCCGAAAGATAGCTTTTCACGAAATACTCGACGACTTCCTTTGTGAAAAGCTCCTCGACATTGACAACATAAAAGGGGATTCCAAGCTTATCTGCCACGCGCCTTGCGTCGTAGATGTCGTCAAGAGAGCAACAGCTGCCTTCTTTCGCGGCTCCGTCGTCCTTTTTCGCGTAGTCCCAAAGCTGCATGGAGATGCCGACGACGTTATAGCCTTCCTCTTTCAAAAGCGCGGCGGCAACGGAAGAGTCCACCCCTCCGCTCATGGCAACGACCACGGTCTTATCCTTGTTGTCTTTCGTCATAACGTAGGCGGCCCCGTAAAAAAACGGGCGGGCACAGTGCCCGCCCGCCGTTTAGAGGCCTAAACACACACATTGCCATTCCGGCTTACTTGGCGCCTTCCTTGCCCTTCTTGTAATTCTCGATTGCCGCGTGAAGCGCGTCTGCCGCGAGGTTAGAACAATGCATCTTAACAGGCGGAAGCCCGTCCAGGGCCTCTGCTACCGTTGCGTTCGATATCTTCTCGACCTCGTCGAGCTTTTTCCCTTTTACAAGCTCGGTGACCATGGAACTCGTTGCTATTGCCGCGCCGCAGCCAAATGTCTTGAACTTTACGTCCTGGATGACGTTACCTTCTATCTTAAGTGTCAACTTCATTATGTCGCCGCACTCGGGATTACCGACAGTGCCCTCGCCGTTTGCTCCCTCGACCTCGCCGACATTTCTCGGGTTCGAAAAGTGATCCATTACTTTTTGGCTATACATGGCTTTATATACCTACCTTTTTCTGTTTTTGTTTTGGATTAACCGCACTTCTTTGTGTCGAAATCTATCATCTTCCCGGTCTTCTCCGCATCGTTCCAGAGAGGCGACATGCTCCGCACACGCTCGACAATCGGCGGAAGCTTCTCAATCACGTACTCGACGTCATCCATGGTGTTGGACTTTCCGAGACTAAACCTCAGTGACCCGTGCAGGCTCTCGGGCGGAAGCCCCATTGCGCCGAGCACGTGCGATGGCTCGAGACTTCCGGATGTGCATGCAGAGCCGCTTGAAGCAGCAACGCCAAGCATGTCGAGGCTTAAGAGCAGCGACTCGCCTTCTATGTACTCAAAACTTATATTCGTAGTGTTTGGAAGCCTCGAAGCCTTCTTGCCGTTTAAGAGCACGTGCGGCACCTTTGCCGCCAACCCCTCTTCGAGCCTGTTTCTAAGTGTTGAAAGATGCTCTGCTTCCTTTTCCATGTCCCTTGAGGCTATCTCGCATGCCTTGCCAAGCGCCACTATGCCTGCGACGTTCTCGGTGCCTGCGCGCCTGTTTCTCTCCTGATGCCCGCCGTGGATTACAGGGGTAAGCCTCACGCCGCGCTTTACATACAACGCTCCGATACCCTTTGGCGCATAGAGCTTATGCCCGGATATGGTTAGAAGGTCGATTCCAAGATCTTTTACGTCAAGAGTGACCTTGCCCGCTGCCTGCACAGCGTCGGTGTGCACAAGGACCTTATTCTCGGCGCCTATCGCTGCAATTTCCTTTATCGGAAATACAACACCTGTCTCGTTATTCGCAAACATCACGGTTATAAGGGCCGTGTCCTTACGTATCGCTGCCTTAAGTTCATCGAGGCTCAAGTTGCCGTCTTTATCGACTCCTAGATACGTTACCTCGTAGCCTTCCTTTTCAAGGTATTTACAGGTGGAGAGCACTGCCGGATGCTCGACCTTGGTCGTTATGACGTGCTTGCCTTTTTTGGAGGCATTAAGCGCCCCCTTTATTGCGAGGTTGTTACTCTCAGAACCGGAGCTCGTAAATATCAGCTCAACCGCAGAGCAGTTAAGGAACTTACATACCTTTTCCCTGGCGTCGTCAACGGCCTTTTTCGGCGCCCTTCCGGCCCAGTGTATGCTCGAGGGGTTGCCCCATTCGTCCTTAAGAAAAGGAAGCATCTCGTTAAACACTTCCTCGTGCACGGGCGTTGTCGCGTTATGGTCGAAATATACTTTTCTCAAGAAACAGCCTCCGTTCTAAAATTTTTCTTCTCTATATCTTATAGCGCCTTTGCCGGCCTGTCGCACTTCTTAAGAGGGCCCTCGCTTCCGTAGGTAGCAAGCTCGGACCTCAAATCCTCTATGCTTATGGAGCCCAGAAACTCCTTAATCCTGTCGCCAAGGCCCTTCCAGACCTTCTGGGTGATGCACACCGGAGCCCTGTCGCACCCTGCATCCTTATCAAGGCATGCAACCGGGTTTAGAGGCTCCTCGACAACCGATATAACCTCGGCTACACTTATCACCGACGGATCCTTTGCAAGCACATAGCCTCCGCCCGGGCCCCTAACGCTTTTTACGATGTTACCTTTACGAAGCTTTACAAAAAGCTGCTCGAGATAGGCTAAAGATATGCCCTCCTCGCCTGATATGTCCTTTAGAGACACCGGGCGCGCGCCATTGTGGGACGCGAGCGTTACCATTGCCCTTACAGCGTATTGACCTTTTGTCGTAAGCCTCATGCAATCAACCCTCTAAAACAACCTTGCCAAATAACCCTACTCTTTATGGAACAATGTCCATGAGATAATATCTTAGTATACCTTATCAATTTTGTCAAGTATTGAAAACGGGTTTTTCAAGGCTTGCCAAAAAACCAATAATTACAACAAGATAGCGGTTGTTGGCTTTCTCTCTCTGCACAAGTAGTGCTTTAGACTTCCAAATTATCAAAAGCCGTGCTATTATTCTCTGCGCATGTCTCCACTACCAAGGCCACATAGCATCCGGCTTCGGTGGTTTTTGTACCCCGAAAATCACTCATGACATACATTCTTATCATAGCGCTCTGCGCGATAGTGCTCATATCCTACGTCTTCGACATCTCGGCCTCCAAGACAAGGATACCCAGCGTGATACTGCTTCTGGCAGTTGGCATAGCGCTAAAGTTAATCTCCCATTTCCTCGACCTGCCGACTCAAGACCTTAAAACCGTGCTTCCGTTGCTCGGCACCATAGGGCTCATACTGATAGTGCTCGAAGGCACGCTGGAGATAAGGCTTGGCAAGGAAAAAACAGGGATAATAAAATCCTCATTTCTCTCTGCCGTCATCGCGCTCTTTATCTTCACCCTTCTTTTCAGCTTGCCGCTTCACTACCTTTTAGACATGCCCTACAGGGATTGTCTTTTAAACGCGCTTCCCTTTGGCGTCATAAGCAGCGCCATCGCAATACCAACGGCGCGCGTACTTGACGAAAACAAGCGCGAGTTCGTTGTTTACGAAAGCTCCATCTCCGACATCCTCGGCATCATGCTCTTCGATTACTTCGCCTCCAAGCAGAGCTATCTCTCGATGACCGTAAAACTTCCGCTCGATATACTCGCAATCCTCATCATAGCCGTGGCGGCAAGCCTGCTTCTCGGCTACATAATGAACAAGATACACCACCACATAAAGTTCGTTCCCATAGTCACCACACTTATCCTGGTCTATGCCCTTGCAAAGATGGTCCACCTGCCCGCACTTCTTCTTATCCTCATATTCGGGCTGTTCCTTAATAACGCGCGGCTGCTCCTTGCCGGGCGAAGCGTTGAGAGGTTCATGCCGACAATATCCTACGACGAGCTAAAAGCCTTCAAACTGCTTGTCGGAGAGACGACATTTCTCGTGCGCTCCTTCTTCTTCATAATGTTTGGGTACTATACCGACATATTCTCGCTTGCGGACCCAAAAACTATTGCCATAGCAATTGCGCTAATGGCGCTGGCAATAGGCTCAAGGGGCGCTACCCTTAAGGCCCTTAGAGAGCCCCTCTACCCGCTCATCTACATAGCCCCGCGCGGCCTCATATCCATACTGCTATTTCTAAGCATTCCTGCGGCAAGCAGGATATCATGGATAAACGAAGGCCTGCTTGCCGCAGTAATAATCATCTCCGCGCTTTTTATGATGTTTGGCATGGGCCGCCTCAAGGCTTCGCAGTAGTAACCCGCTGCATCGTAAAACGCCGCCCTGCACTGCTCAGTGCGTCTCTTTATGATGCCCGCCGTGCTCTCCTATCATCATGACGAACTGCAAAAAGAACTCACGGTTTACCCTGTTATCCCTTGCCGAAAGGTCGTGACCGTACTGAAGCCTTATCCGTGAGGCATCGGAAGGATGTATCTCAAGCGCGCCGGAAATCCTCCTTGGCGCCCTGCCGAAATCGTTACTTATGCCGTCCAGCAAATACTCGTCCTTTCCAACGGCGAGCTTATCGTACCTTACGGCCCAGGCCCATCTGCCAAGCCTGTACACGGCCTGCGCGTAAAAACCGTCCTGCCTCCTCTCTAAGACCGAAGAGGTAAGAAGCGTCGTGTCCGTAAGCTCTCCGTCCTGAACGCGGTAGAAGTACTCGGCCTCCATAATAAGGCCGTGCTCGTGTGAACGCTCCCAGCCAAGCGAGAGCTCTGCTGCGTAGAGCCTTGAGTCCCCGGCAAGCTCAAAGCCCTTAGCCGCGGATTCGGTTAGCGTGTCGCCCTTTGCGCCGGAAGCTCCTATGCGAAGCGTAACCGTGTCGGTTATGCCAAAAAACGCCCTCATGTAGGCTGCGTAGGCGTGCGCCCCTGACCTCGCGCCGGAGCCAAAGAGAACCTCATTATCGCCTTCTAGCGCCTCTATGCCTAATTCCGCGTGAAACGGCAGCCCCGGCTCGTACACAAGCGATGCGCCGTTCTCTATCAGCCCCTCGCTGCCAAGGAACGCCGAATACACAAGCGGCGCGTCGGCAAAGGCCCATTCGTGCGGATGCATCTTGTTCATAAGGCCAAAACCGCTTTTAAAGCGCCCTCCTTTTACGCCGAGTCCAAACGGCAACGCGGTTGTTGCAAAATACGCCTCCTCGAGCTCCGCGCCGTCAACACCTATAGGGATGGTCGTATGCAGCCTGAAATACGGGTCAACGGGCGCGAATATGAATAGCTCGGCAACGGCATCGAAGCCGTTTGACTTATCAAAGGCAGCCGTATTGAACCCGGGAAGCTGCCGTGCCTCGAGCTCAGCGTCATTGAACTTAGACGAATAAAACGCGGTATCCAGCACAAGGGATATCTTTGGCGCGGACATTGCGGCCTTTTCTCCGTGCCCAGGCGCGCTGCGCTCAGGTACCATATTGTCCAACACAGCCTGCTGCTTTTTAACAGCCTCTTCGAGCGCCTTTAGCCTTATCTCGGTATCTTCGGCAAGGGCAGGCACTGAAAAAATAATTACAATAATAACCGTAAGCAACGCTTTCATGAAAAATCCTCCTTAATGGAAAAATAAGCCCGCCTGCGCGCGCGCAAAAACGCCCACTGTAAACAAGCGGTCTCTTACGAATCGGATTGACTTATGAATTAGCTTACAAAGAAAGGAGGAGCTCTGGCAGCCATGCCCTGCTGCAACAAAGGCCCGGCAAAGATAGCGGCATATATAAAGACCCTGCCAAAGATATCGCTAAACAACGTGGCAGCAGCACTTGACGCGGCATGCACGGCTCCGTGCGCATGCGAGACAATAACGCAAACAGAGCAGTCGTTATGCTCGAGCCCGTCGGCGTGCGCATGCATAGCGCCGGCAACGATAAAAAAGATAATCATGACAGCGGCAGCGGCGCCTATATATTTTTTAACTGTCTTTCCCATACAAGGGAAGCAATGATACTACAGCGCGGCGTTAAAGGCAAAGATTTTCGGCGCGCCTTTTGCCGGCTTAAAAACTCTTAAACACCCTTACACCTGAGCCGCCGCGTTCCCAACCCTTGCATATTTTCACAGGATATACTAAGCTTACACAATCCGGATGGTGTTGGCCGTAAATACACGGCAAACGCCAGACCGCACGGCACAACAAAACCAAAAGGAGAACGACCGATATGAAGCTTAAGGCCATACTGCTATTTCTGCTGATTACGGCAATATTTACCGTTACAAACGCAGATGCCGACGACATACACAAGGCAGCGAAAAAGGGCGACGTTGCCAAGATAAAGACGCTTCTTGACGGCGGGGCAAACATAAACGCAACCGACTGGCTAAAAACGACCGCGCTCCACTACGCAACAGCCGGCGGGCATAAGGATGCTGTAGCGCTTCTTATCGAAAAAGGCGCTGACATAGGCGCCAAGAACGTTCAAAACAATACCGCGCTTCATCTTGCGGCAATCGGCGAGCATGTGGAGATTGCAGAGATGCTACTTACAAAAGGCGCTGACATAAACGCAATAAACGCAAGCGGCGGCACACCGCTTCATGAGGCCGCGATATGGAACAGGCCCGAGATCATAAAGCTGCTGCTTACCAAGGGCGCTGATACTAACATAAAGGATAACGACAAATTCACGGCCCTTGACCGCGCAAAAACAAAACATAGCAAGGAAGCCGAGGCGCTGCTCGAGGCTCCCACACAAGGCAAATAACCGGATAAAAGAACATCACGTGCTCAAAACAAAACGGCCCGCAGCCTGAAAAAGGCTCCGGGCCGTTTCTTTTACATAACCAAAACTCAGTTCGCCAGAAGTTTTTTCCTAAAGAGCACCACCAGCGCCGTCACATAGACTATCGTAAAGAGCGAGCTTAGGCCCATCATGCTAACGATGAACGCGCCAACTGTTACATACGGCGTAAGCGAGGCAAAAAGCATCACCGAGAAGGCAGAGGCAAAGAGCACGGCGTTACGCATAATCCCCTTACCGGGCCTTGCCGCAGTCCAGAGGAGCGCGTCCTTAACTGCCGTAAGATTCGACACATCGGCCTTTTCATCGGTAAGACGCTGCTTAAAGCGGCTTATGAAGTGTATGGCAAAGTCAACTGCCATGCCAAGGGAAAGGCAACTTAAGACCGATATCGGCATGTCAAAGTCCTTGCCGATAAAGCCCACCACCCCGTATATAAGGAGTATGGTAAAGAGAAGCGGCACATACCCGACGATTGCCCACTTTATCGAGCGGAAGTTTAGCGCAAGTATTACGAACACCACTATAAGGGCTATTATGAAGCCCATGAGCATGTCCCAGAGCACTTCGTGGTTCCAGACAAGGTTAAAGTACGCAGTGCCAGCTGGTTCTAACTTTAGCTTCGATGGGTTTTGCTTTTCGTACTCCTTTAGCGCGTCAACGACACTTTGCATAGCGCTTGCGTCCCAGCTCTTTAGCTGCACCCAGACATTCGCGCTCTTATAATCGAAGTCAACGACGTTTTCCAGGTCCGCCGGCTTTGCAGACATGGAGAACAGGAATAAGTACTGGCCAACGGTCTTTCTGTCGGCAGGAACGACGTCGTAGGCCTTATCATTGTCGTGGAGCACCAAATTAATGCGCTTTACGAAGTCCACCACAGACCCGGTCTTGCCGACTACGGGAAGTTTTTCAAGATGGCGCTGCAACCCGTCTATGTAGCGAAGCGCCTCCGGCTCGTACATATAGCCGTCATTCTCCGCTGTGGCGATAACATAACCAAGCGATGTGCCGCCAAGGGCCTTGCTCATGACGTCGTCTGCAACGCGGATTTCGCTATTTTTCTTGAACCAGCCGACCATGTTGTTATTTACAACAAGCTTCGAAACTCCGACTATGGATATGACGACCACCACCGCGCCCACTATTGCCGTTATAAGCGGCTTTCTTGCGCCTATGCCCGCAAGCGAGGCAAGGGCTCTGGCGGTAAACCCGGAGCCTTCGTCCGTGGTCTTCGCTGCCTTTAGCTTCTTATCGTCGACAAGCATAAGTATCGCCGGAATGAAGCTGAAGCTAAGTAGCCTTAACATCACAGTGCCAAACGCTATAAGGCCGCCAAACACCTTCACAGGCACGATTTGCATGAAGAGGAGCACGGCAAAGGCCGCGGTCGTTGCAAGGGCCGTGTACTTTACAGGACGGCCTACCTCGCGCATGGTCTCGAGGATGGCGGTTCGCTTATCAGGGCATTCCCTAAGCTTATAGAAATATTCGTTGAATATATGTATGCCGTCTGTGGCAATTGCCATCAAAAAGACCGGGGCCATGGAGCTCATAATGTGCACCGGGAAGCCAAGCGCAATTAAAAGCCCCATGCTCCATATGATGCTTATCATGGCAGCGCCCATGAGCGAAACGGAAAGCGCAGCGCTCCTGAACATGATGTAGACAGCAAAAAGCATGATAACGCCGGCAATCGGCGAGAAAACCGCCATGAGCTTAAACATCACAGCGCCGAAGGTGTCTCTTGCAACAGGGTCGCCTGCGACATAGAACTTCTCCGGCCCGCCTTCCTTTGCTACTATTTCCTTTAACTTATCGGCAACTATCTTGCCGTTCGTGCCCTTTACAAGCGGTATGTAGATGGCAGTGGTCGTGGCGTCCGCGGATATGACGCGGTTTACAAAGAGCGGGTTCTCAAGAAGCGACTTCTTGAAGGCCTCGAGACCTTCCTTGGTCTCGGGCACGTCCCTTAGAAGAGGCCCCACAAGAAGCGCGCCGTCCTCGGCCTCGACATTCGTGATGGTGGTAAAACCGTTTACGTCCCTCGAAGCCACACCTTCTATCTTCTCAATTTCCGAAATAATGCGCTTAATCTTCTGAAGTGTTGCCGTATTGACAACGCCTAAGTCGTTTACAACGCCAAGCACCATCATGTCCTCGTAGAGGCCAAATGTCTTGTCCACCCTGTCGTTTAACACCCGGACGTCCGAGGAGGGCGGCAGCATGTTCTTGGGGTTTGTGTCTATCTTGATTTTCGGAAACTGCGTAAGAAAGATAACAGAAAGCACGGCCGCTATTATAAGTATCGTCTTTGGCCTGTTAATCGAGAACTCTACGAGCGAGAATTTTTTCATACCGCTTACTCTCCTTTTGAGATTTAGCGCCGCGCTGCGGCCTTTTTAAGAATCCCTTGTTCGACCTTCATGTGCTCGAAGAGCACTTCCTTCATAAGCGCGCAGGCCTTTGCCACCTTATCGCTTGAAAGCGAGTATATCACGGATTTTCCGTCCCGCCTGCTCGTAAGTATGCCCTTATCCCTCATCATGGCAAGGTGCTGCGAGGCAAGGGCCTTTGATATCCCGGCCTTTTTGGCAAGCACGGTCGAGCAGAGAGGGCCGTCCTTTAAGGCGGCTATTATCTCAAGGCGCCTGGGATTGGCGAGGCAGAGGCAAATCTCGGCCTGCATTTCGTATATGCCGCTATGTCCTGTTGTTTTAGTAGTCATAGAATTCAATAGTTTAGATACAGCTTAATTATTGCACAAAAGAAAACACCTGTCAAGTGGGAGCGCTGCCTGTTAAAAAAACGCTATCGGGGCACAGTATGGCAAAGATGTGTTTACAGCAGGGTGACGGCTGAACCGGCGTTTACGCGGCGTAGACGCCGACAAACTCGGTGATGTTTCTCTCCTCTGCAGGAGGAAGCGAGATGAACTCTATACCGGCGCCGGCAAACAGGTTGCCGCCGCGCCCCTTAAAACGCTGCTCGGGCTGGTTCGGGGTTGTCCAGCGCACCACGGCAACCGGCTCAATAGAGCGGCTCTCATAAGCGTCGAGCTTGAACCTCAGCTTCAATACGGCATTGGGCTCAAGCGGGATATTGCTTCTAAGAAAGGCCCCTTTCCTGCTGATATTTAGGAACATGCCGTCATAGAAGTACTGTCCTACCCTGAAGCCTGTCTTTAATTTCCCGAACATTCTTCTATTCCTGTCCAGGCCTGTATTGTTGCCAAAAACAGCCGTGTTGAACTCGGAAACGAACTTCTCCGAAGACATATCCTTTGTAAGCACGTTGTCTGCGCCCGTTGCGCTGACAACTGCCGATATGGCTGCGTTCGTCCTCTTTGCCGCAAGGCATACCGTCTTTAGGCGCTCATCCCTGTTATTCGTACCGAGCCACTCGAGGACATCGTAGCCTCCGGGCATATCGAGGTCGAGGATAACGGCCTTTACGACATGCGATATGGCGTTGAGCGTAATGATAGCGGAATCCGTATCATATACGGCGCTTACCTTATGCCCTGCTGTAGTAAGGGCATCGGAGGAAAGTGTAGCAAGATGCTTATCATCACTTGCGAGAAGTATGTTGGCCGACTGCTTGGATATCATCTTTTTTTAGCTTTCTCTTTTCCTTTCAAGCACAGAAACGGCATACACGCCGCCCCTTGTCCATATAAAATAATACTACCAACCTCCGAAAAGTCAACCCTCAAACAAGGCATGTTACCCGATTGGGTAACATGGCCCAAAAACACGAAATCGGCCGCCAATATTGCCCCGCCAGGCAGCGTCAATCCGCCTGCTTTCTAAGGAAGGCCGGGGTATCGTATACATCCTCATCGCTTGTGTACACGCCGCCGAACTTTACCGCCCTCTCGACGTCGTTACGTGTTATCTCGACCGGAGCGCCGTTTGCCGCAGCCCTCATCTCCCGCCTTAAAATCGCCGGGACTTCGAGGTTGCCAAGGGCGCGCGTGTTAACACTTGCCGGAGCGGCCTTTTTACCGGTCTCAACAGCGCCAAACCCTGTAGCAATGACGGTGACACGCACGTTGTCGCCCATGGTCTCGTCTATTACTGCGCCGATGATGATGTTGGCGTCCGGATGAGCCTCCTCGTGAATAAGGCTCGAAGCCTCGTTCATATCGGTAAGCGTAAGGTTCGAAGAACCTGTGACGTTTATAAGCACGCCCTTTGCGCCCTTTATGGAGACCTCTTCAAGAAGCGGGCTCGAGATGGCCTGCTTTGCCGCATCAACACCTCGGCTGTCTCCGTTTGCAACACCGCTTCCCATAAGCGCCTGCCCGGTGACCGACATGATGGTCCTTACGTCGGCAAAGTCCACGTTCACAAGCCCCGGAACCGTGATTACGTCCGAAATGCCCTTTACCGCCTGGAGAAGCACTTCGTCTGCCTTCTTGAAGGCCTCCTTTAGAGAGGTGTTCCTCATTGCAACCGAGAGAAGCCTCTGGTTCGGTATGGTGATGACCGTATCGACAGCGTCCTTTAACCTCTTTAGCCCGTCGTCTGCCTGCTTCGCCTTTTTCCCGCCCTCGAAGGCAAAGGGCTTTGTTACAACCGCAACAACCAGGGCGCCGCACTCCTTTGCAGCCTCGGCGACGATTGGCGCTGCTCCGGTGCCTGTTCCGCCGCCCATGCCCGCGGTTATAAATACCATATCCGCGCCTCGGCACACGTCCATCAAAAGCTCCTTACTTTCAAGAGCCGCGCCCCGTCCGACCTCCGGGTTTGCGCCCGCTCCGAGGCCCTTCGTGAGATTTGCGCCAAGCTGCACCTTGATATCGGCGAGCGAGGCGTTTAGAGCCTGGCTGTCGGTGTTGGCTGCTACGAACGTAACACCGTCCATGCCGTAGGTTATCATCGTATCGAGCGCGTTACCACCGCACCCGCCAACCCCTATTACCTTTATGCTCGCGCTTCTGTTGAAACTGTCCGCCAGATCGAAACCCATGATATCCTCCTTTTGGTTTAGCGTTTTATTGTTCTAATCCCGATGTAAAGCTCCCCCTGCCCGTTAACCCTTCTCTATCTAAAAAAAGTCCTTCATCCAGCCCTGCATCCTCGACATTATCTTGTTAAACGATTTGCCGCCGCCCCTCTTAAACTGCATGACCGCCGAGTGCTTGATGCCGTACCTTACAAGCCCGACCGCTGTTGAGTACATAGGGTTCTCGACCTGGGAGGCAAGCCCAAGGAGGTTACCCGGGATACCGCGCCTTACAGGAAGCCCAAATACCTGCTCTGCAAGCTCCGGGGCGCCTTCTATGGCCGAGGTGCCGCCGGTTATGACAACGCCGGAAGGAATGAGGCCGTCGTACCCTGCCTTCACGATTTCCCGTTTTGCAAGGTCGAATATCTCCTCCATCCTCGGCTCTATTATCTCGGCAAGAAGCCGCTTTGTGGCTGTCCTCGGCTTTTGACCTCCCACACTTACGACCTCGAAGGTATCTGTATCGCTTGTGGCTGCGGCGAGCGCGTGGCCGTACTTTTTCTTGATTTTCTCGGCGTCCGCTGTCGGGGTCCTTAGCCCGACGGCTATGTCTCCGGTGACCTGGTTGCCGCCAAGCGATATTACCGTCGTGTACTTTATGTGCCCGCCGTGGAATATGGCTATGTCGGTTGTGCCGCCGCCTATGTCTATTAGCGCTACCCCCAAGTCCCTTTCGTCCTGAGTAAGCACGGCCTCGCTCGACGCTATCTGCTGGAGCGCGATGTCTGCGACATCGAGCCCTGCCTTATTGGCGCACTTTATGATGTTTTGCGCCGATGTAACCGCTGCCGTGACTATATGCACCTTGACCTCGAGCCTTATCCCGCTCATGCCGATTGGTTCCTGTATGCCGCCCTGTTCGTCTATGATGTACTCCTGAGGGATTATGTGTATGACCTCTCTATCGGGCGGTATGGCGATTGCCTGCGCAGCCTCAATGACCCTGTCGACATCGGCCTTGTCTATCTCGCCGTTCTTAACCGCTATGACGCCGTGACTGTTAAAGGCCCTTATGTGCGACCCCGATATACCCGCGTACACGGTGTTTATCTGGCACCCGGCCATGAGCTCGGCCTCCTCGATGGCCTTTTTCGTGGCCTCGACAGTGCTCTCGATATTCACGACCACGCCCTTTCTAAGCCCCTTCGAAGGGTGAGTGCCTATGCCTATTATTTCCACGCCATCGGGGGTGCTCTCGCCGACAACGGCGCATATCTTCGTAGTGCCTATGTCGAGCCCCACTATGAGATTGTCGCGTTTTGCCATCCTTACCCCCTTTCGCTTATGCGGCGGCTATCGCGCTCTTAACGACAGCGCCGCGCTTGTTATTCAAGTCAATTGACTCTATGCCCACAAACGTCTTTCCCCTTGTCTCTATAACCTTATCGAGCAACTCTGTTTTTTCCGCAAACCCGTCGCTTCCGAACTCCAGTTTCACTGCATCGTTAAGAACGAGCACCGTAAAGCCGTAGACCGGGTCCGAGTGTATCTCGGAGACCATTTCCGGCTTTATGCTTCTTGATGCGGCAAGGGCGCCCAGAAGCTCAAGTAGCCTCGGCGCGGCCGCTGCAAAAGACTCGGGCCTCGACTCGAACCCCGTAACGACCGGCAAATCGAGGGCGTCGTCGTTAGCGTATTTCTTGAAAAGCGCGCCGCTTGAGTCCATCACGTAAAGCTCTCCTGCCTTCACAAGGAGCGCCGGGACATGCTCCGTTATCCTCACCTCTATGGTCGACGGGAAAACGCGCCTTACATTCGCGCTCTCGACATACGAGTGAGAGGCTATGGCAGCCTCAACGCCGTCGACATTAATAGTAAGTATGTTTTGCCCGGCATACAGGCCGCCCAGCTCCACTACCTCGCCATCCTTTACCCGCTTTGCGCCTATGAGCGTAACCTTATCGACGGCAAGCACCGGCGTCGAGAGCAGCTCCGCGCGCACGTTATAGCCAAACACCGCGGCGATAACGCCAACAACCACCACAATAAGAAACTTTACGCCGCGCCCTGCAATCCTTTTACGCCGCTCGGGGGCCGTGTCCGAAAGCCTTACATTCCTCTTGAACTTCTTTTTATTGTATACAAACATTACTTCCCCTTTAGCGATGCCGCAAAGAGCATCCTCTCGACAAGCTCCGGATACGTAAGCCCCACTGCCGCAGCTGCCTTTGGAAAAAGGCTAAGCGAGGTCATCCCGGGCGACGTGTTTACTTCCAGCACATACGGCCTGTTCTTTTTATCCAGCATCACATCTACCCTTGCCGCCCCCGAGCACCCAAGCGATTCGTATGCCCCAAGGGCCGCGTCCTTTACCTTGCGCTCAACCGGCCCTGCGAGTTTGGCCGGCACTATGAACTCGGTCATGCCCTTTACGTACTTTGCCTTGAAGTCGTATATCCCGGCCTTTGGCCTTATCTCTATTACCGGAAATACGGTAGAACCAAGCACCGCAACAGTGAACTCTCTACCCTCGACAAACTCCTCGACAATGGCCTCTGTGCCGTGCTTTAGCGCAAAGCATACTGCCGCAGCATACTCGCTCTTTTTTCTTACCACACTTACGCCTATGGTCGAGCCCTGAGAGTTGGGCTTTACAATGACCGGAAGCTTTAAGCGCAACGTTTTATCCCTGCTGCCGGTAGCCACGTAAGACCCGGGCGTTGGAACGCCAGAGTCCTTAAAGAACACCTTTGCAGCCGCCTTGTCCATGCCTACAGCGCAGGCCATCACGCCCGAGCCTGTATAAGGTATGCCCATCATCTCGAGTGTGCCCTGCATCATGCCGTCCTCGCCGTAGCGTCCGTGAAGGGCGATAAAGGCAACGTCTATGGCAGCCTTCCTTATCCTAGCTATAGCGTCCTTCTCAGTATCTATGGCAACGGCCCTGTAACCGCGCTCTTTTAAAGCTCCAAGCACGGAAGTGCCGCTTCTAAGAGAGATCTCTCTTTCCTCCGACACCCCGCCCATAAGAACGCCTATTTTTTTTGCCTTGAACTTTCTTCTTAGCGCGGCCATATTTTTTCCAGCAAGCGGCATCCTAATCCTCTCCAACGACCTTTATCTCCGGCTCGAGCAGTACGCCGTTTTTCGAGTACACCTTGTCCCTTATAAGGGCCATAAGTGCAAGCACGTCCTTGGCCCTTGCCTTGCCGGTGTTTATTATGTAATTGGCGTGCACGCTGGATATCTCGGCGCCGCCTGATTTCTCTCCCTTTAGCCCTGCACCGTCGATTAATTTACCCGCACTCATGCCCTCCGGGTTCTTGAACACAGAGCCCGCGTTCTGGCACTTTATGGGGCTCGTTGTCTCTCGTTTTTTCTTATACTCGCTCATCAGCCCTTCTATCTCGTCCTTATCCCCGTTTACGAGCCTAAGATGCGCCCTGACTATTATGGTCTCGGGCTCGAGCTTCGATCTTCTGTAGCCAAAATCAATGTCCTTTGCCTGCACGAATTTTTTCTTACCCTTAAAATCCATTATCTCGATGCCTTCTATAACGTCCTTCATTTCACGGCCATAAGCCCCTGCATTCATCACAACGGCCCCGCCTATTGTCCCGGGGATGCCGCTTGCGAACTCGAGCCCGGTAAGCTCTCTCTCTGAGGCGTGGCGCGAAAGGGTCGAGAGCCGCATCCCGGCTCCTACAACTACCGAGCCGCCTTCGTTCCAGGTAACGTCCTTAAACCCGTCGCACATGTTCACCACTATGCCGCGTATGCCTTTGTCTCTCACAAGGAGGTTCGTGCCTCCGCCGAGTATGAATACCGAGAACTTCTTCGATGCCGCAAAGGACAATATGTCTTTAAGGTCGGCCTCGTCCTTTGGAAACGCCATCGCGTCCACAGGCCCGCCGATGCCAAGCGAGGTATACTCGCTCATGGGCACGCCAAAGAGCACCTTGCCTTTGAACTTCTGAACAAAGAACAATTGAAATTGTTCAGGCATCGCCTACGCGCCCTTTCCTGTTTTCAAAAGCTCCAGGAACTTCTCCCCTGCCTTCCATATGTCACCGGCGCCAAGCGTTATGACCATGTCGCCCTGCTTCACTATCTTTTCCAGAACGCCCGGAACATCCGCCACAGAACCAACGCACTCGACACTTCTATGGCCGTGGTCCTTTATCGCCTTGCAAAGCTTCTCGGCGCTTACGCCGGGCCTTGGCTCCTCGCCTGCGGCGTAGATACCCGTCATAACGAGCGCATCGGCGTCGTTAAAGGCCGTCACGAATTCCATGAAAAGCTCCTCTGTGCGCGAGTGCCTGTGCGGCTGAAAGGCAACGATTGCACGCCTTTTCCAGTTGTCCTTAATGGCCCTTAGAACGGCCCTTATCTCGACCGGATGGTGGCCGTAGTCATCCACGACCGTAACGCCACCAACCTCGCCCTTTACCTGAAATCGCCTCTCAACGCCCTTAAAGCTCTCGAGCCCTTCGAGTATCTTTTTCGTATCTATGCCAAGCTCCATTGCCACACACACGCACGCAAGGGCGTTCGTCGCATTATGCGCTCCCGGCATCTTAAGCGTTACCCTGCCAAGCTCTACTCCCGAGGCAACGACCGTAAACGACGTCTTGCCGCCTTCCTGCGTAATGTCAACGGCCCTGACCTCTGCCTGCGCCGAGAGCCCGTATGTGATATGCCGCCTCGATATGCCTGGTAAAAGCTCCTGCAATACCGGGTGGTCGAGGCACACGACACTCAAGCCGTAGAACGGAACTTTATTTAAGAACTCGAGGTACGCCTTCTTCACGCTCTCCATGTCGCTGTAATAGTTCATGTGTTCCTTATCTATGTTCGTGACGACCGTAATGGTCGGCGATAGCTTTAGAAAACTTCCATCGCTCTCATCAGCCTCGGCAACGAGGAAATCCCCGCCGCCAAGCTTGGCGTTTGCGCCAATGGAATTAAGCTTACCTCCGGTCACAACGGTCGGGTCCATGCCAGCGTGGCCAAGCACCGTCGCCACCATGCTCGTAGTGGTCGTCTTGCCGTGCGTGCCGCCTATTGCTATGCCGTACTTAAGACGCATAAGCTCGGCAAGCATCTCGGCTCTCGGGATTACCGGTATCTGGGCCCTCACGGCCTCCACTACCTCCGGGTTGTCGGCCTTTACAGCAGACGAATAAACCACACAGTCCACACCCTTCACGTTTTCGCCGGCATGCCCTTTGAACACCTTTGCCCCGAGCCCGGCAAGCCGTTTTGTAACGGCCGTGTCGGCCATGTCCGAGCCCGAGACCGAGTAGCCCATGTTCAGGAGCACCTCGGCTATGCCGCTCATGCCGCTACCGCCAATGCCGATAAAGTGAATTTTATTTATCTTCCCTCTGTACATGTCTTACCTTGCCCTTCCCATGATAAACTTCCCGAAGTCGTCGGCTATGGTTTCCGCTGCCTTTGGTCTTGCCATTGCCTTAGCAGCCTCTCTTATCCTTCTAAGCTCTTCCGGGTTGTCGACGAGCCTTCTTATTACATTTGCAAGTGTCAGCCCCGTAAGCTCGTGCTGCTTTATGACAATGGCCGCGCCGTTTCGCTCAAGCGCTGCGGCATTAAAGTCCTGGTGCGAATCTGCTGCAAAAGGATACGGTATAAGTATCGACGCAATGCCAACGGCTGTGATTTCGGCTATGCTCGTAGCGCCTGCGCGGCATACTATCAAATCGCATTTAGAGTATGCCGAGGCCATGTCGTCTATGAACTTATGGAGCTCGACATTCAAATTCTTTCTCCCGTACGCTTCCTTCGCAAGATCGAACCCAGCATCCCCTGTCTGGTGCACGACATCCAGCCTGCCCCAGATGTCGGCAAGGTGCTCTGCCGCGTCTATGAAGGCCGCGTTCACGGCGGTAGCGCCCTGGCTTCCGCCGAAGACAAAGAGAGTAAGCCTGTCGCTCCTCTTTCTCTCGCCCCTTGCAAGCGCGATTTCCCTTCTTACGGGATTACCGGCAAGCACGCTTCTCCAGGCCGGAAAGAACCTGGCTGCCTCATCGAATGCTATGTAGACCTTCCCGGCAAACCGGCCAAGTATCCTGTTTGTCAGCCCGGGGTACGCGTTCTGCTCGAGTATCGCTGTCTTTATGCCAAGAAGCCTTGCCGCAAGCACCACAGGGCCAGAGGAATAACTGCCGCTTCCGATAACTCCGTTGGGTTTGAACTTGCGTAAAAAGCTCATGCTCTTTATCGTCGCAGTAAAGGCGTTAAAGAGCGCGGCCAACTTCCTTATCCCCCTTGTCTGCTTAAGCCCTCCGACCTTGAGGGTAATGAGCCTGTAGCCCCTGGCCGGAACGACACGGGCCTCTATACCTCTATCGGTGCCTACAAACACTATCTCGCTCGAAGAATCACGCCTTTTGAACTCATCTGCCAGCGCAATCGCCGGAAAAAGATGGCCCCCGGTGCCTCCGCCTGCGATTACGAACCTCATGCCTCATTCCCCCTGATACATACGTTTAAGAGCACGCCCGCTGCAAAAAGGCTCATCAGAAGGGACGTGCCACCGTAGCTTATAAACGGCAGCGGCAGCCCCTTTGGCGGAAGCGCGCCCATGACAACTGCCATGTTGATGGCGGCCTGGAGTACCAGCATCAAGGTTATACCGAGTGCGAGGTACGAGCCGAAGGCGTCGCGCGTCTTTGCCGCAATTTTTAAGCCGCTTACAAGTATCGCTGCGTAAAGCACCACGACGAACATCACGCCTAAAAGCCCTGTCTCCTCGCCTATTACCGAAAATATATAGTCCGTATGTGCCTCGGGCAGATAGAATAATTTCTGTTTGCCGTCGCCAAGCCCGACCCCCGATATCCCGCCGGAGCCGAAGGCCAGAAACGACTGTATGGTCTGGAACCCTGCGCCGTCCGGGTACTTCCATGGGTCAAGGAACACAAGGATGCGCGTTTTCATGTACGCAAACTTGCTTATCACGAACAATGCCGCGCATGCGCCTGCCGCGCCGATTAAAGCCATATGGGAAAGCCTCACGCCTCCAACGAAACACATGATGCCCACTATCATGGCTATCGTAACCGTGGTGCCAAGATCGGGCTCGATTACTATGAGCCCAAGCAGCGCGCCCGGGATAATGATGTTTGGCAAAAACCCTGTTGAAAATTTCTGAATATAATCTTTCTTCGCCTCGAGCGAGTACGCAAGGAACACAACCGTTGCGAACTTCGCAAGCTCTGAGGGCTGGAACGTGAACCCCGCAACACCAAGCCAGCGCCTTGCCCCTCCGACCTTGTGCCCTATGCCAGGAATAAGCACCAGGGCCAGACATATTGCCGCAACTATAAGAAGCGGATACGCAAGCTTTCTGTATATGTGATACGGTATCCTTGAGCCCGCCACAAAGAGCGAGAGCCCCATGAACACGAATACGAGATGCTTTTTTACGTAATAGTACTCATCGCCAACGCGCTTTAGCGCGACGACATAGCTCGTCGAGAGCACCATGACAACGCCCACACTCACGAGCAAAAGAACCGATACTATGAGAATCCTGTCCGAATCCCTCTCGCTTATCACAACGTCTCCGCTTTCCGTGCGTTACACGTCCTAAAGCTCCTCAACGAGCCTCCTGAAAATCATGCCGCGTTCTTCGTAGTTCTTGAACATGTCGAAGCTCGAGCACGCCGGGCAAAGGAGCACCGTATCGCCGCGCTTCGCGTTGGCAAAGGCTATGATCACGGCCTCTTCGATCCCGTCTGCGCGTATCATGTCGGTTGAGCGTCCAAGCGCATCTATTATCTTTTCCTTTGCCTCTCCGATTACGACCATGAGCTTTACGCGGCCTTTTATGGTCTCTTTAAGAACGCCGTAATCGCCGCCCTTATCCTTGCCTCCTGCTATGACGATAAGACGCGGCGTGCCGTTTGCCGCAAAGCCGCTAAGGGCGCTGTATAAAGAACCCACATTCGTGCCCTTCGAGTCGTTATAGTACTTAACCCCGTTAAGCTCCCTTACGAACTCCATTCTGTGCGGCAAACCCCCGAACTGGTATATCGCTTCCATCACTGCCTCCTTTCGTGCGCCGCTTACGCGAGATGCCGCGATAACGGCCATGATGTTTTCGATGTTATGAAGACCTGCCAGTTTTATCCCCGCCGTCGGGTACTTCTCCTCGACTCCGCCCCGTCTAAACACTATCTCCGCGCCCTTCAAAAAAACGCCTTCCTTAAGCTCTTCCTTGACCGAGTACCTTACGACCTCGGCCCCCATCTTCGTCTCTCTTAGCATCCTTACGCTGACTGCGTCGCCGGCATTCACCACCGCAAAATCCGAAGGACCCTGTTTCTTAAATACCTCGAACTTTACCCTTGCATACTCATCGAAGCCCGAGTACCTGTCAAGATGGTCCTCGGTAATATTCAACATCACTGCAACGCGCGGCCTGAATTCCTTTACGTTCTCCAGGTGAAAGCTGCTTATCTCGAGTACGCAGGCATCGTAGCCTCCCTCCGGCCTCTCAAAGTACTTCATCACAGGGTTGCCGATGTTGCCGCCTGTAAAAACCTTTTTCCCGCTCTTCTCAAGCGCCAGGGAAACAAGTGTCGTTACTGTGGACTTGCCGTTCGTGCCGGTGATTGCCACAACCGGCTCCTCTATCATCCTCGAGGCAAGCTCTATGTCGCTTACCACCTCAACGCCGCGCCTTCTTGCCTCTTCGTAGGCGCCGCCCCTTGCGTCCACCCCGGGGCTTACCACTATGAACTCGGCATCCTCAAAACACTTTTTCGGTATGCCGCCTGTCTCTACCTTTACGCCAAGCCTTTCGAGCTCGTCTACGGCCTTTAGCTTTTCCCTTGGCTTATCATCTGCAGCCGAGACCTTCATGCCGTTCTCTGCAAGAAAAGCCGCGACCGAACTCCCTGTTACGCCAAGCCCAACCACGAAGGCCCTTTTCCCTATAAGATACTGCAGCTTCTTTTTAAAAACGCCGTCCATTGCCTATCTCAGCTTAAGCGTGCTTATCGCCACCAGGGCGAGAAGTATCGAGATTATCCAGAACCTGACAATTATCTTGGGCTCGGCCCATCCCTTAAGCTCGAAGTGGTGGTGTATGGGCGCCATCCTGAAAACGCGCTTACCCGTGAGCTTGAAGGACGCGACCTGCACTATGACACTCAAGGCCTCGAGCACGAACACGCCTCCGACTATCACAAGGAGCACCTCATTCTTGGTTATTATCGCAAGTGTGCCAAGAGAGCCTCCAAGCGAGAGCGCTCCGATATCACCCATAAAGACCTGCGCCGGGTACGTATTAAACCAGAGGAACCCGAGGCTTGCTCCTACAAGCGCGCCTGCGAAGACCGCCATCTCGCCGGCCCCCGGGACATGCATTATCTGAAGATAATTGGCAATCTTCACATGCCCGACTATATAGGCAAGGAGCAGATACGTTGCCGCAGATATTATCGTCGGGCCGATTGCGAGGCCGTCAAGGCCGTCTGTGAGGTTAACGGCATTGGATGCCCCGGTTATCACAAGCACCACGAACGGGATATAAAACACGCCAAGCTCTATCTTGACATTCTTAAAAAACGGCATGGTGATAGAGGTATCGAACCCGGTAAAGTAAAGATACAATGCCGCGGCAAGGGCAACGCCGAACTGCGCCAGGTACTTTGGCTTTGGCCTAAGCCCCTTCTTATCTTTAAGTATCACCTTCCTGTAATCGTCTATGTAGCCGATAACAGCCATGCCAAGCGTTACGAATATAAGCACCCAGACGTACCTGTTAAGAAGGTTACCCCAGAGAAGCACCGAGCCTATGGCCGCTATTATGATGAGCGCGCCTCCCATGGTCGGAGTGCCTGCCTTTATAAAGTGGGTCGCGGGGCCGTCGTCTCTAACGACCTCTGCCACCTGCATGAGCTTTAATTTGTTTATCAGGTACGGCCCGAACACCAGGCACACGACAAGCGCCGTCACGGCCGCATATATGGTCCTAAACGTGATGTACTGGAACACGTTGAAGACCGTATGGTACTTGGCAAGCGGATATAAAAGATGATAAAGCATCTAACTCAATTTCTCCTTTAGCTTATTTACGACCTCTTCCATGCGCATGCCGCGCGAGCCTTTTACCAGTATGACGTCGCCTTCGGAAACCATCTCGAGCAGGGCTGCCGCGGCCTCTGCGTTACCGGAGACCACACTGGCATTCTTCGAGGGCATCCCGGCCTTTAGCGCGCCGTCAATAACGCTCGAGGCAAAACTGCCGGTTGCTATTATCTCGTTAACTCCGGACTCTGCCATAAACGAGCCTACCTCTTCATGGAGCGAGGCGGAAAGAGCGCCAAGCTCGAGCATGTCGCCGGATATTACTATCTTTCTTCCCGAATAAGAGCTCATGGTCTTTAGCGCGGCCTTCATGCTCTCCGGGTTCGCGTTGTAAGTATCGTCAAGGAGCGTTACTCCTACAAGCTTTACAACGGCCATCCTGCCCTTCGCAGGCACGTAGGTTGAAAGCGCCTCGGCCATGTCAGAGAGGGAAACGCCGTAACAGAGAGACGCGGCCATTGCCGCTGCCCCGTTTTGCGCGTTAGAGACAAGCGGCGAAGGGTACTTTACTTCCACATGCTCGCCCCCGACCGAGTACGAGGCTAAAAGCGTGCCGTTTACCCTCGAATACCCTTTTATGACAACATCCGCGCCGTCTCTCATGGCGAAGGTAACGTCGCTTCTTGCGCGGCCGTACTTCTCGACAAAGGCGCGTATATAATCGTCGTCCATATTCACTACCCTTACCCCGCCCTTTTTAAGCGACATGAAGAGCTTGAGTTTTTCCTCGGCAACCATCTCCCTGGTCTTTAGCCCCTCAAGATGCGACATGCCGATGTTGGTTACAAGCGCTACGTCCGGCGCGCATATGGAGGCAAGCTTTTCCATCTCTCCTGGAATGCTGATGCCAAGCTCTATCACAGCGGCTTCGTCGTCCTCGGTAAGCCTAAAGAGCGTTAACGGCAACCCGATAAGGTTATTCAAGTTACCCTCTGTCTTTAGCGTCTTTCTGGACCTCGAAAGTATCGCGGCTGTCATGTCCTTTGTAGTGGTCTTACCCGCGCTCCCGGTAATTGCCATGACCTTTGCCTTGGAGCTCTTTCTCGACAGCCTGGCGGCTGCGCCCAGGGCAGTTAACGTATCTGCCACCACTATCACGCCCGAGCCTGCCGCCCTTAGCGCCATAGCGCCCTCTGATGCGGCAAAACGCTCGTCAACCACCACCCACTCAGCGCCTGCCTTTGCCGCAGTGGCAGCAAAGTCGTGGCCGTCGTGGTTTACTCCCCTTAGAGCAAAAAACATCTCGCCGCCCTTGATAGTGCGGCTGTCGGTAGAAAAGCTCTCGACCCTGGCCGACTCATCTCCCGAGACAAGGCTTCCTGAAGACGCCTTCAATATGTCGCGAACCGAAAGCTTCACCTTATAAGGCCCTTTTGAGGTATTACGTTCATCAGCAGCGTTTACGAGAGCCGAGTATCGCACGTAGCTCCTCTCTGTCGTCGAAGTGGTGCTTAACGCCCTTTACTATCTGGTAGTCCTCGTGGCCCTTGCCAGCGACAAGAAGCGTATCGCCATCTGTAATGAGCATGACCGCTGCCTTCAAGGCCTCTTTCCTGTCGACTACGGCCATGTACCCTTTTTCCGGGCCTTGCGGCGCAGAGGAAAACTTTTTTGCCCCTGTCATCCCTGTCTCGACCTCGGCTATGATATCGCCGGGGTCCTCGTCCCTCGGGTTATCGGAGGTAACGATTGTAAAGTCCGAGAGCTCGATCGCTGCCTTGCCCATCCGCGGTCTCTTTGTGCGGTCACGGTTACCGCCGCAGCCGAATACCGTTACAAGCCTTTTACCTCTCTCATCGGTAAGCTTCCTTAAAACCTTTAGCGTTCTCTCGAGAGCGTCGGATGTATGGCCGTAATCAACATACGCCCAAACGCCGCTCTCCGGAGAAACGCGCTCGAGCCTGCCGGGGACGTTTTTCAAGTTCCTTATGCCTGCCTCGATGTTCCTTGCCGAAATGCCAAGCGAGAACGCCGCTCCTGCCGCAGCCATGATGTTATAAAGGTTATGCTCGCCGGTCATTACGGTATCAACCCTAAAGTTGCCCCACGGGCTCTCGACCTCGGCCTTGATGCCAGAAGAGCTTACGCTATAGCTCCTTGGCCTGATGGACGCGCCTTTTGCCTCGATTGAGTACGTTATCGCGCCCTTTACCATGACAGCGAGCTTTTTACCCCACTCATCGTCTATATTTATGACGGCAGAGCCCTTGCCAAACGATTCCTCAGCAATAAAGAGCTTTGCCTTTGCTATGAAGTACTCGTCCATGTTTTTGTGGTAATCGAGGTGCTCGGGCGTAAGGTTGGTAAATATCTTTGCCACGAACGCGCAGGCCTCGACCCTTCTCTCCTCCACCGCATGAGATGAAACCTCCATCACGCAGTGCGAAACCCCGGACTGCGCCATATTCGAAAGAAGCCACTGAAGCTCGACTGCCAGAGGTGTAGTGTGCGGCGCATCTATCACATTACCCGCATACCTGTAATTTACAGTGCCGATTACGCCTGAGCTTAGCGCGGCGGCTCCGAATATCGACTCCATAAGGTACGTTATCGTCGTCTTGCCGTTCGTGCCTGTAACGCCTACGAGCTTCATCTTCTTAGAAGGCTCGCCGTAGAACCTGGCGGCGCACCGTGCGAGCGCGCTCTTTGCATCGCGCACGGAAAGCACCGGAACCTTTGCGCTGATATTTACGCCGTTTTCAACTGCAATCGCTGCGGCCCCGGCCTTAAGTGCGGCGTCCACGAACTTTACGCCGTCGGCGTGCTGGCCCTTCAGGGCAAAGAACATGTCTCCCTTTATAACGTTCCTCGAATCGTACTTTATGCCTGTTATCTCCACGCCGGAGTCGCCCTTTAGCTCGTACGAGCCTTGTTTTAACGCGGTTATGATCTCATTTAGCATCATCGATACCCTTTTATTTAAAACTAACGGCGACCTTATCGCCGTCCTTTACGACCGCGCCAGGGACGTGGCTCTGCGTTACGGCCTTGCCCGTGCCGCTAACTTTTATCTCTATTGAACTCTCTCTTGCAACCTTGAGAGCCGCTCTAAGCGTAAGCCCGGTAAAATCCGGCACCACACCCTTTGACGGCGCAACATAGGAAACCAGAGAGCCGCCTTCCGCCGTATACGCGGCATTTACCACCTTGAAGGGCTTGTCTGTCTTGGCCATATCAACGCGCGGCTTTGCTGCCTTTGGCGTAACGCCCATGTACGAGAGCGTTTCCCTGGCAATATCGCTAAACGCAGGCGCCGCTATCGTGCCGCCGTAGATATCGCCCTTCTTCGGCTCGTCCACGACGACAATTATCGCTATCTTCGGGTCGTTTGCCGGAACAAACCCCAAAAACGAAACGACATACTTATCCTTCATGTACCCGCCGTTTTTGTGGTCGGGCTTTTGCGCTGTTCCGGTTTTTCCCGCAACCGGGAATTCTTCGGCAAAGTTCGCCAGCACTCCGGTGCCGCCCTCGGCCGTAACGCTTTGCATTATCTTCGTAGTGGTCGCCGCGGTACTTTCCGATATGACGCGCCTTAAGACAGTCGGATAAAAATCCTCGCTTACGGCCCCGTCAATCCCCTTTACGGACTTTACAAGATGAGGCTTCATAAGATAACCGCCGTTGGCTATCGCAGAAACAGCGGTCACCAATTGCAGAGGCGAGGTCGATATGCCGTGGCCAAACGAAGCGGTCGAGAACTTAACGTCGCTCCAGTTCTTAAGCTCGCCTATGTTGCCGCCCTGCTCGCCGTTTATGTCTATGCCGGTCTTATCGCCAAACCCGAAGGCCGTCAGGTACCCGTAGTACCTGTTCTTGCCGAGCTTGTTTGCCATTTTTATCGCGCCTATGTTGCTCGAATTCTTTATTACCTCTGCGGCGGTGAGCCAGCCGTGCTTTTTCGAGTCATGAAAAACCCTGTCGCGCACCTTGTATGAGCCGTTCTCGCAAAAGAACCTGTCGGCCGGCTTAACAGCCCCTTCCTCCATGGCGCCGGCCATCAAAAACACCTTCATGGTCGAACCGGGCTCGAAGGTATCGGCAACGGCGCCGTTACGCCACGCTGCGCTCGAATAGGACTTGAACTCGTTTGGGTCGAATGTCGGCAAATTGGCCATTGCCAGTATTTCTCCGCTAAACGGCTCCATCACGATTACCGAGCCGCCTTTTGCGTTGTAATCGGAAACCGTCGAGGCAAGGGCCTTCTCAGCTATATACTGAATGTTCTTGTCTATGGTAAGCACCAGGTCGCTACCCTGCACTCCGGTCTCTATGTCCTCATATAAAAGCGCCCTGCCGGTTGCGTCCTTTGCTGTCCTTACCTTTCTCGGTATACCGCTAAGGCGCTTATTGTACGCGCTCTCTATGCCTTCCAACCCCTTCATGTCAACGCCGGAAAACCCGATGACATTGGCAAGGAGCCTGCCGTTGGGGTAAAACCTCCTGCCTTCCTTCACGATGCCTACGCCGTCTACCGAATCAACGAACTCGGCTGCGTCGCCGGAAAGATCTATCTGGCGCTTCAACCACACAAAGCCCTTGTCTGAAGAAAGCCCTTTTTTGAGTTCGCTCTTCTCCACCGTCAGCACCTTCGAGAGGCTCTTTGCCGCGCTCGACGCGTTCTCCACCTCTCCGGGACGCGCGTAGACCGAAGTGACATCCATGCTTACGGCAAGCTCCGCGCCGTTTCTGTCGTATATGCCGCCGCGCTTAAGCGGTATGTCGAGTGTCGCAAGCTGCTGCGTTGCGGCGCGCTTGCTAAGCTTTCCGCCGTCTATCACCTGAAGCTCGAAGGCGCGCCAGAGAAGGGCGGCAAACAAAAGCCCTGCCCCCAAAGCCACGGCCTTGAACCTCCAGCCCCTTATGCTAAATCCCTTTGCCATCACCTTAATTGGACTATCTGTTTAGGGGTCGGGTACACAAGCCCCAGTTCCTTCGATGCCATGGTCTCGAGCCTCTGCGGGGATTTAAGCCGCATGAGTTCGAACTTAAGACGCTTGTTTTTCTCCATCTCCACGCCGCGCGCATCGCTTAGCCTCGACATCTCGTAGCCAAGGTCCACAACCACAAGACGGCTCCAGAGTATAAAGAGCCCGGCAACGACCACGATAAAGGCCGTCAGGGCCGCGGTGTAGAAAAAGCCCAGGTCCTTTAAATTCCTCCTGAGCTTCACGTCCTGCCCCGTAAGTACCCCCGCCTCACCCCGCCTTATTTTCGCTCCGTTTATACGCCCTACCGCAGTGGCCATCGCGTTTACTCTCTCCTCAAAGTTTTTCAACGGCGCGAAGCTTGGCGCTTCTTGCCCTCGGGTTGGAATTCACTTCATCCTCGGAGGCCGTAAGCGCCTTTTTCGTAAGCGCCGCCACAACAGGCTTTTTCCCGCACGCACACACAGGCAAATCCCTCGGACAAGCGCACGGAGAGATAAGAGAGCGAAACCTCTCCTTCACAATCCTGTCTTCGAGCGAATGAAACGATATGGCAATAAGCCTGCCGCCACCCTTCAAGACCCCTAATGCGGCATCAAGCCCGGCCTTCACGTTACCGAGTTCGTTATTCACCTCTATCCTTATCGCCTGAAATACCCTTGTGGCAGGATGTATCTTTTCTTTCCTCATGTAAGAGGGCGGGTACGAGGCCTCGACTATCCTCGAAAGTGCTGCCGTGGTCCTTATTGGCGCGCCCTCTCTCTGCCTCACTATGGCCCTCGCTATGGCAGAGGCCCTTCTCTCCTCGCCGTAATCCCTGAATACGCGCGTAAGCTCTTCTACGCCGTAAGTGTTAACGACATCGTATGCCGTAAGCCCGCCTCTATTGTCCATCCTCATATCCAGCATCTCGTCAAAGCGGAAACTGAAACCTCTTTTGGCGTCGTCCATCTGCATCGAGGAAGTGCCGAAATCAAAAAGCACGCCGTCGACCTTTTCAATTCCAAGCTTTGTAAGTTCTTCTCTCATGTTCACGTAGCTTTCTCTCACTATGGTCACGCGCCCGGCGAACTCATTTAAGATCTTTTTAGCCTCTGTTATCGCATCCTCATCGACATCGAACCCGATTACGCGGCCATCGGGCGAAGAGCTACGAAGCATATCCGCCGCATGCCCCCCGGCGCCGAGCGTTGCGTCCACATAGACGCCGCCCGGCCTGGCCTGCATGAGGGCAGAAACTTCCCGCGCCATCACGGGAATGTGGGCCCTGGAAACAGATTCGTTCACGCTATATGCCCAAACGCTCGAGTATGGAAGCAATGTCCTCTTTGGAGGCGGACGCTTCTGCAACGTCCCACATTGCCTTACTCCATACCTCGAACTGCTTAAAGGCGCCGACAAGGACAACGTCCTTATCGAGCTTCGCGTAATCCCTTAGCGGCTGCGGAATAAGAATACGGCCGAGCTTGTCAATTGGACAATCGGCAGCGCTCGAATAAAAGAACCGAAGAAACGCCCTCGTATCTTTTTTGAACTCAGGTAGCCCGGCGATACGCTCTTCCAGCACTCGCCACTCCTGATAAGGATATGCGATGAGACAACTGTCGAAAGTGGTGATGACAAGACGTCCGTCGTAATTCTCGGTCAGCTCCTCGCGAAACCGCGAAGGAATGCTCAACCTTCCCTTGGCGTCAAGTGTATGTTCGTATCTTCCGCGAAACATTGGTTATTTCCCCTCTATTCCACCAAACCCCTTTTTCATAACACTATATACCACTCTATACCACTTTTCGCTAACTATATTCCGATTCCATTGTTTTGTCAAGGTTTTTTTTGATATCTGTGGATAAGCTGTGGACAGAGAAGTGCCATGCCTTTTGCAGGCAAAAAACATGTTTTTTTAGCAGGAAAAATACTTCCGGGGAAAAAAGAAAAAATACTCCGAAATAAACTGCGGAAAAGAAAAAATACGGAGGCCTCTGTAAGCCGGATTCTGTCCCCCTTGCAGGGTAACGGCCATTTATCTGGGATAAGCGTTGCCGCTTACCTCGAGCAGCCAACCCGTCCCACCTTCCGATGCCTCTTGTGGTACCGGGGGAAACCCTTCTGTAGAAGGGTTTCCCCCCGGACCCCCTTCCGAAGACTTTTGCCTTGTTGTTTTGCGTGCCCCCATATGGGGGCACGCAAAACAAGGTGAAAGTTTTTGGATGGAGTTTGAGGAAACCTTTTTACAAAAAGGTTTCCTCAATACTACAAGAGGCATCGGAGAAGACGCGAGCAGCGCCGTAAGTGGGACCTATTTGGCCTTGCACCGGGAGGGGGTTGCATAGCCGCGCCGGTCGCCCGGCGCGCTGGCGGGCTCTTACCCCGCCGTTTCACCCTTACCCCTTGCGGGGCGGTTTACTTTCTGTTGCCCTTATCCCTGGGGTCGCCCCCGGTCGCCGTTAGCGACCTCCCTGCCCTATAGTGTCCGGACTTTCCTCCGCCGTGGTTATCTTATCGAGAGAACCTTTTTGTAAAAAAGGTTCTCTCGAACTCTCTCCAAAAACCTTTTACTTGGGTCTGCGTGCCCCCATATGGGGGCACGCAGACCCAGGCAGTCAAAAGTCTTTGAAGGGGGTTCGGGGGAAACTTTCTACAGAAAGTTTCCCCCGATAAAACAATAACGGCGGCGGCCGTTCGATGGCCTCCGTATTGTCATATTATACGGCGTCTATGGCCTCGTTTGCAAGCCTGTCGGCCTCGGAGTTCTTTTCTCTATCTACGTGGGAGATTTTGAACTTACGGAAGGTATCTTTGAGGGTTACTGCCTTTGAATATAGCGGAATGAGGCCTTCGCTTTTTACGCGATACTCGCCGTTTATCTGTTTTACCATGAGTTCGGAGTCCGCGTGCACGATGACATCGGTTGCGTCCATGGCACGGGCCTCTTCGAGGCCGAGGATGAGGGCCTCGTACTCGGCAACGTTGTTTGTGGCAATGCCAAGGGCCTTGCGAAGTTTTTTTATGACATTGCCGTCTCTGTCTTTTATTATTGCGCCTGCCCCGGCCTTTCCGGGATTGCCTTTGGAGGCGCCGTCGACGTTTATGGTCACGGCAACTGTATCCGGGTAGAGTTTTTTATAAAGGTCGATGAATATCTTTTGGGCGTCGGCGTACTGAAGACCTGCTTCTCTGGCAGCCTCGTCAACTAAGCGGCCTTCGGAAAGGGCCTTTATGAACGCCTTTGCCTTGGAATCGCTCAACTGAGTGCTCCTTTGGCGGCTGCGGCCATTAAGCGGTAGTGGCTGCGGCCTGCTCTTCGGTTTCGTAGTAGAGGATTCTGTGGCAGTGCGGGCAGGTGATGAGTTCTTCGGTGCCGCCCTTGATGAGCTGTAAAAAAAGCTGCGGCGGGATCTGGATATAGCAGCCCTGGCAGGCTTCTTTTTTAACGGGTACGATGCCGATGCCTGCGCGTTTGGATTTAACGAGCTCGTAGCGCTTTAGTTCCTGGGGTTTGATGGAGGCTGCTACGGAGGAGCGCTTCGTCTTTTTCTCGGTAATGATTGCGTTCCACTTTGCGCGGTTATCTTCGAGTTCCTTTAAGAGCGCGGCAACGGCCTCTTCCTTTTGCTTTATTTCTGCTTCCTTATCGGATATTTCCTTTGTCTTCGAGGCAACCTTTTCATCAAGCGCGGTTTTTTCCATCTCGAGGAGCTTTATCGCCTTATCGGCGTCAGAGACCTCTTTTGTGACGGCCTTATACTGCTTGTCGTTCTTGATTTCATTAAGGCGCTTCTTATCTTTATCAATACGCTCTCTATTGACCCTGAAGCCGTCCTCTATTCTTTTTTTGCCCTCGTCAAACGCGGCGAACTCGGCCTTTGCGTTCCCGAGCGCTGCGGTAAGCGTCTCGACTTCCTTTTTTATGCCGTCTATTTCCGCTATATCGGCCTGCTCTTCCCTGCCTATTGCGTCTATTTCGGCATCGAGCTTTTGTACTTCCCTAAGTAGTTTTATTGTTTCGGGCAAAACCGCCTCCGCAAGCCTCTTTTTGTAAAACAATTTGGTGGGCCCACCTGGACTCGAACCAGGGACCGACCGGTTATGAGCCGGTGGCTCTTCCAACTGAGCTATGGGCCCTCACGAACAAACCGCCATGAAAACGTGATTAGGATATTCTAAGAATTAAGCGGCAACTTGTCAAGCAGTTATAAAAATATTTTCAAATCTAGTTATCCAAAGCGCACCGAAAGCCGAGGTTATTGACGGCGGTATCTGGGTTATAGGCGCCGCGAAAGTACGTCGTGGCAAAGCGGTGGGTGAGTCCCCAGGAGCCTCCCCTTACAACCTTTGTCCTGTCGTTAAAGTCCGAGGTTGTCCATTCCCAGACGTTTCCGGCCATGTCGTAGGCGCCGTAGGGGCTTTTGCCTGTCTCGTACTGGCCAACACGTGTTGTGCCTATAACGCCCGAGAGGCTGGTGTTGGCATTGTTTTTATCGAAACCGCTGCCCCATGGATATGTCCTTCCATCCGCGCCTCTGGCGGCCTTTTCCCATTCATCTTCGGTAGGGAGCCTTTTGCCGGCCCACTTACAATAGCTTTCCGCATCTTTATAGCTCACGAACACGACGGGATATTTAAGGGCGTCCTCGGGGAGGCCGTATGCCTCCCAGTCCTTAGGCTGCCGGTGCTTTTGTGCTTCCACAAATTTCTTATAAGCGCCGTTTGCGACCTCGTACTTGTCGATATAAAAGGATTTGACAAACACCTTGCGCGCAGGTTTTTCATCTGCCTCGCCAGTATCCGAGCCCACGGTGAACTCGCCCTCTTCAACGAGCGCCATATCGTCCTTGCCCTTTGAGCAAGCGGCAAGGAGTGCCGCTACAAAGACCGCGCCGATTAGCAGCGCTATTTTAGTTTTGCCGTACTGTATCATTTTCCCTCTGCGGATTTCGCGCACCGAAAGCCCACGTCCCCGCCAGCGCCTCCGGGCAGGTAATAGCGCCTTGCCGAACCTCTGGCGTATATCTTCGGCAGCGCGTAGTGGCCTGTGGAAGTGCCCTCGCCGCCCCTGAATACTTTATACTGTTCGCCGTACTCTTTACTCTGGGATTTATTGCCCGGGTACGCGAGATACCAATCATCGACCCACTCCGCCACATTCCCGGCCATATCAAAAACGCCATACGGGCTTTTATCGGTCTGGGCACTGCCGACCTCGACACTTTCACCGCTAACCAGATTTGCTTTTTTCTGGTCGAAATCGTTGCCCCACGGATATACGTTGCCGTTGGGGCCCCTTGCGGCCTTTTCCCATTCGGCCTCTGTCGGAAGCCTTTTACCCGCCCATGTGCAGTAATTAGCAGCATCATACCAGGTAACACCCGCAACCGGGTGCCTGCCGAGCTTTTCCTGGTACTTGCCGTTTTCCCATGTAGTAGGGATATATTTATACGAAACAGCATTTATAAAATCCCTGTACTCGGCATTGGTTACCTCGTACTTGTCGATATAGTAGCCGTCTATATCCACTTTATGCACCGGAGCCTCGTTTTCGAAAAATTTTCCGGAACGAAGCCCGAACTCGACACCGAGGGCCGCGGTATCTTTTTCCTCGCTGCCCATGGTAAAGGCCCCTCCCGGGACATGCACCATGCCTGGAACCTCAGGAGCGCCCTTTGAGCACGAAAACGTAAAGACCGCCGCAAACAGCATAAGAAGAATTTTATTGTTTATCCGCATCTTTTACTCCCCTGTTTTTTTCATCGGCATCTGCGGCGCACCGAAAGCCGTAGGAATCGTTCCTTGTCTTGGACACGAGAAACGACCTGTTGAATGTCGGCGCAGATATGCCGCAGCCGTAAAACATGCAATCCCACCATGAACCGCCCTTTGCAATCTTATACTGGAAGAACTCGGGGCTTACGTAATCAGAGCCCGGATGCGGCCTGTACTCGTCGTCGACCCACTCCCAGACATTGCCGCTTACGTCGAAGAGCCCAAGCGGGCTCCTGCCCTGCGGATACATGCCGATAGGACGCGTGTCCTCGAACCCGGCAAGAGGATTGTTTGATTTGGTCATGTCCCAGACGCTGCCCCACGGAAATGTCCGTCCGTCGGTGCCGCGCGCGGCCTTTTCCCATTCGCGCTCTCTAGGAAGGCGCTTACCGAGGCTTCGGCAATATTCGTCGGCATCGTGCCAGTCAACGAACACTACCGGATGGCTTTCCTTGCCTTTCGGGATACGCCCACCGTCCCAGTGGTCCGGAGCGCGGTGCCCGGTCAAGGCAACAAATTTCTTATAATCGGAGTTAGTTACTTCGTACCTGTCGATATAAAAGGCGCCTATATAAACGACATGCGCGGGCTTTTCGTCGCGAAGCCTGTCGTCCGAGCCCATAAGAAACTCTCCTTCCGAAACAAATATCATGGACGAGGTATCGGCCTTTTTCCCGGCCGTTATTTTCTTATCTCCACTCACAGGCTCTGCCGCATCGGCAACGGACGCGCCAAAGCGAGAGAGATAGTCCTTCACGGCTTCTTCTTTAAGCGGGTGTCCTGCTGCGCCGTGGCAGGCAAGGCACTGCGTGAGCACATTTTTATCTGTCTTCGTGAACTTGGGGTTTGTGTGGCACTCAACACAGCTCTCGCGTGCGGCATCGGCCAGGGAGGCAAGGCAGAGAAGAGCTACGGCAAGAAAGACCGCTATCGAAAAATACTTTGTCGTTTTCATTGCCCGAACTTCAAATCGACCTTTCTAAGTTTCTGGTGCGACACAAGACCGTCGTACTGGCACTTACAGAGCTCGCGAAGGTATTTTACCAGGGCCTTTATCTCCCCGGCAGTAAGCGTCTTGTCCCATGCAGGCATAAGAGGGCTTTTCGCGGCCTTGGTGCCGCCGCCGTGGATTACATCCTCAAACTGCTCATCGGACCTTGTGCTCATGAAGTTAGCATCGGTATGATCTCTCGGGTTGATGGACATATCGAGCGTAGAGTTTACGCCATCGCCCTTGCCTGTAAGGCCGTGGCATGAACTGCAGAGATGGAGATAGTTGGTCCTGGCATCGCTGCCTGCCGCGCCAAGCCATACGGCTGCCGACAACACGGCAAACGCAGCGACAAAGACCGCGGACTTAACGGCTGGCAAAAACAATTTTCTCATCTGTTCCATAAGATACGCATTGGCAGCGGCAAGGCGCGCCATAAATTAAATTACTTGAATTAAAAACCAATGTCAAGGCCGCCGGAAGGGGCCGCGCGCAAAGCAAAAGGCCCGGCACCGCAAACCCCGCGATGCCGGGCACAAGAAAACTATTACAAGACTATAAACCTTTGCGATAACCCTATTAATGATTACCACTACATATGATAACTACAAGTAACGGCCTAATTCACAGACACGGCCTGCTGCATAGGCTCAAGCAGCCTCATCTGTTTAATCTTCTTTTAAGACCGGCAAAGCCTCTTCTATGGAAGACGGCGCATCTTCTGCAGGCGCTGCTGTTTTCTCAGGGGCCTTTTCTTCGGCATCCTTTAGAGCCTCACCCTCTGACGCAGCCCCTTCCTTAACTACGGCCCCCTCGGCAGGAAGGTCCTTTTCAGACGGATCCGGCTCTCCAATCGTTATTGGTTCAACGCTTGGCTCCATCTCAGCAGGAATAGCCTCGCCGCCCGCAGGCTTTTGCCAAGCCCCCTCTTCTTCTTTCTTTTTTTCCTTAACCGGCAAAGGATTGAATGCTTTTTTCTTGCCGTCTATTATTACTTCCTCAACCTCATCATCATCGACAAACCCGACAAAAAGACCGCCCAATATATCTTCCATCTTGTAATCTTCCACTTCCTTGGGTACGGTCGGCGGATCGTACTTCAATACCTTGGATACCTGGTTGGCCACGACCTTCATTTCGCCGTGCACACTGCGCTTCGCATTCCTAAACAACACCTCGCCCGAGCCAACGCTCAAGATAGTAACATTGTCTGCGTCTATTTCCACGGCAAAGGTCGCGTCCTTTGTCTTAACAATCGAGGTATTTGTTTCGACACGCACAAGCGAATTCGTCCATGTCTTCCGTTTATTTTCCGAGTCAACAGCCCCGCGCTTCATGATAAAAACGCTGATCTTGCCTTTAAAAAGAGTTATGGCCACCTTGCGCTCGCCAACAGAAGTATCCAGCACAAACCCGGAAACCCTCGCCGTCGTATTCTCAAAGAGAGCGACCCTTGTCCCGTCCTCGAGTTCTATCAGCGCGATATCGCCTTTTTTCGTCTTTATATTATCGCCTACCCTCAGGTCAGCGCCCCTTGAAACTGCTTCCGTCCTAAAAGAACCTAGCATGCCAACCTCGGCATTGTTCTTTATCGAAATAAACTTGCCTATGACCGTATTCTTTATCTTTGCCTGTGAGCTTGCCGGAGAAAAAATAACGGCCAAAACAGACAAAAAAAGTACCGCCGCCGCAAAGCGAAAACCGCCTATCGCCATGTCAAAGATACCTCCTTGGTCCGTGCTGCCGGAATTTTTGAAAAAACTCGGGGTCTATATACGGTGAGCATTACCTTTTTAAATACACCATCGAGAGGCAAGTGTCAAGGAAAAATCCTTTTGGTAACCGCTGGTTATGCGCGTAAAAAAAGGCTGCTTCCGTAAAATCTGGTGCCGGAGGCGGGAATCGAACCCGCACGGGGTTGCCCCCACGGGATTTTGAGTCCCGCGCGTCTGCCTGTTTCACCACTCCGGCACTTGCTTATTTATCACTAACACAGAGAACGCCAAGAGTCAAGCGGCAATAACGGCCTTACTGCGCGGCTAATTTCAAAAATACATTATCTTTTTCACCGTATCTTTATTTTACGGTTGCCATAATGACGGCCTGGGTATATACTTACGTGCATGTTGAGCACACACGACATACTGTGCAGGCTAAGAGAGGTCAGGGAAGAGAGACGGCTCAAACAGGACAGCGTGGCAAAGAACATCGGGGTAGACCGAACTACCTACATACGCAAGGAACAGGGCGTCATCCCGATAACCACCGAAGAATGGTTAAGACTCGCCAAGACGATGCGCCATGAGCCTTCGTACTTCTTCGGCGGCAACGGCAACAGCGGAATTGCCGACTCCCTGGAGATTAAACTCCTGGAACTCTACCGCACGCTCGAGAACGACGAAAAGGCCGACCTCATCTCATGCATCCATCTGGTGCTTAAGGGAATAAAAAGAAAAACCACCAGGGATGCGCTAAAACGCCTCTCAAGGGGCAAAAAGAAGTAAGCCTGACACATGGACTCTTTGCGCATATCGCCGTATACGAACGGATTCGACGCCGCTACGGAGTAAATGTGCTTTTTAAGCACAGGCAGGCTATAAACAACGTTTATACCTTCGAACTCACCCGTGGTTTTGCCGCTTGCCTCTGCAAAGGTCCTTAAGCTTCGCGAGAAACACGTCCACATCGCTTTGCAGCGAGAACACGTAATCCGAGGAATCGTCCGGCACTCCTACATATATCGACACGCCTCTACCGTTGACCACGGCAAATGCGTCCTTATCGGTAGTATCGTCGCCTATATAGACCGGGTACGTGCCGCAAAATTCGTCCTTCGATAAAAGCCACTCAACGGCGCTTCCCTTATTCCAGGCAAACGATGGGCGCACCTCATATACCATCTTGCCACTAAAAACGCTTACGGCCCCTATAAAAGGCCCTACCGTATCCTCGAACTCCTTGCAAAAAGCAGCGACAAATCGCGCATCAAGCATCCGGTAATGCACGCTAAACGTCGCCCCTTTCTGCTCAAACAGCGCACCGCCAAACCTGGCGCAGAGGGAATCTATGCGGGGCCTTAACTCTTCAAAGGCTGCCCTACACGCGGCGCCCTGATCCACTATGAGAGTATAATCAGGCGCCGATATCTCCCAGCCGTGATTGGCAACGTACGTTATGCCGTCTATCCCGACACGCTCCTTTAGATCGGCAAGCCCCCTGCCGCTCACTATAGCCACCTGATAAATGCCTGACAACGCCTTGAGAATTGTCTTTGTCTTATAGGAAAGGAAGGCTTTTTCAGGATGCGCGGCAATGGGAGTGAGCGTGCCGTCATAATCGAAAAATAAAGACACAGGCCGCTTGGCTATCTCCAGCGCGAACCCTTCGATGTCGCTAACTATAACCCCGCTCACTTTATCGTCTTCATCTCTTTTAGTATGTCGTAGACCCACCTGTTGATGTCCATTTCCTTTATATACCATCTGGCACGCTGCATCTCCGTGCGCTTATCGGCAATCGGCCTCTCCAGGGCCTCCTTCATCGCGTCGGCACAGCCTTCTATGTCGTAAGGGTTTATCACTGTTGCTCCCGGAAGGTCCTCGGCAGCACCGGCGAACTCGCTTATGAGAAGAACTCCGTTTAAGTCGACCTGGGAAGCCGCGTACTCCTTTGCAACAAGGTTCATGCCGTCGTATATGGAGCCTATCTTGGCGAAGTCAGCGCCGCGGTAAAGCGCGGCGAGATCGCGGTGCGCTATCTTTCTATCGATATACTCTATCGGCCTCCATGCGCCCCTGGAATACTTGCGATTTATCTCTGTAACGCGCTTCCTCACGCTTTCTGTATAGCTTAAAAACGGCTCGACCTTTCTCGTTGGAACGGCCACCTGCACATAGGTAAACTTGCCCTGATACTTATGATACTTCGAAAAAAACATATCCACCGCGTCCAACGACTTTATCAGCCCCTTTGTGTAATCGAGCCTATCGACGGCAAGCCCGAGCTTTATGCCTTCAAGGCGCTTATATTTCCTAAAGCGCCTCATGAAACCAATAGAGCGCTCCTCGCTGGCAGCGGAATCGAACCAATCGTAATCAATACTTATAGGGAACGACTTTACCCTGCTTACATGCCCAAGGTGCGAGACCTCGTCTACGTTTTGCCCGCTTCCACGCCCAAGTTCCTTGCCAACACACCTTAAAAAATTTGTCTTGAAAGAATCTATCTGAAAACCTATAAGATCGTTAGCGAGAACGCCTTCGAGTATTTCTTTTCTCTGCGGACATACGCGAAAAACGTCATACGGCGGCCACGGGATGTGCCAGAACATCGCAACCGTCACCCTCGGCATGAGCTTCTTTATGAACTTTGCGCAAAGCGCGAGGTGGTAGTCCTGCAGCCAGACAAAGGCCGTTCTCCATTCGCGCTTTTTTATCTCATCCACGACCGCCTCGGCAAAAAGCCTGTTGACCTTTACGTAGCTTTGCCAGTACCGCTTTCTCAGATACACCCTGTCGAGCGCCATATGGCAAAGCGGCCAGAGAAGCCTGTTCGAGTACCCGTTATAGTAGTTCTCCATATCAAAGGAATTCAAGACCACGAGCCTGGCTGTGTACGCCGGGTCGTCAAACGGGACCTTGTAGCTGGTTATTTTGAGGTCTTTTCTTTCGGTAGCAGAGGCTATCCAAACGCCTCCTACAGAGCGCATCACGCCGTCAAGCGCGGAGACGAGCCCTCCAACGGTCTTCTCGCTCCTGCCGCGCTTTATTGAATAAGGCTCTCTGTTGGATACGACAATAAGCCTTTCTATCGGAATTCTTTTGATCATCAGCCCCGCTTGCTTCTCCCCTTACAAAAAACCGATGAATCAGCCCCAAGGCTTCGTGCATCCATTTTTAACGTCAAAGATAGATAAGACTCGAGTCCCTGTGCTCCATGGCAACCCAAAGAGCGAGATAGCTCTTGATGTGCGTTGTAATAAGGAAGTTCCTTCTCATATGCTCCCTTGCGGCCTCGCCCATGGCAAGCCCGAGCTTCGGGTTCTCGAGAAGCTGCCTTATCCTGTAGGCAGTGCCCTCGACCGAGCGGACAAGGTAGCCGGTAGTTCCGTTTATGACCTGAAGAGGTATGCCGCCTACATCTCCTGCTATAACCGGCTTTCGCTTCCAGAGCGCCTCGGCAACCACAAGGCCGAAACCCTCTTTCGTGGATTTCTGTATAACTATATCGGCGCCGGACTGGAGCGCGTTTATATCGCGGTCGCTAAACGGCGGCAAAAGAAGCACATGTATATCCGGGTCCTTGTCTGTCTTTGCCATGACCTCTTCAAGTACCGCCGCGCCCTCGGGGTCGTCGTCTGCAGAGCCTCCTGCAAGCACAAGGCGGCACTTATGGTACTTTCTCACGCTCTTGAAGGCCGCGATAACGCCGACCGGGTCCTTAAAGCGGTCGAAACGTGACACCTGAAGGAGCACCGGCATATCTCGCGGCACGCCGAACTTTTCATAGACCTCGGAAACCTCTCCCTCTGAGAGCTCTATGTTTTTTTCGCTAAGCGGGTCGATGGATGGCGGTATTATGAACTGCGGCTGGGGAAGGGCTTGGGCAAAGCTTGCTACCGAGAATATAGCGGCGTCGTACTTGTCGACTATCCTTTTAAGAAGGTACCATGTGCCCCTGTCCGGCGAGGATATGTCTATATGGCATCTCCAGACCCAGTTGCCGCCCTTTTTCTTGTCTATAAGCATGGCTGGCTGCGGGTCGTGTATGAACACGCAGTCGCCATCGGTGTCTATTTTCTTCGCGTTCTTAGCGTTGACCTCTTCATATGTCTCCCACATTTTTTTGGATATGAGCACGCTCTGGCCCTGAAGGCTGTTATGTATGCGCTTGGTGACGTCGAAAAAGGGCTGTGTGCCCTTGAAGACCTTCCATATGGCATCGACCCCCAATTCGCGCATAAGAGGCACCATGCGCTGCAAAAGCTCGGCAACGCCGCCGCCAACTGCCGTTGAATTAACATGCAAAAACCGCCTGCCGCGAAGCCTCTCGCTAAGCCTCTCTATGGCGCGAATATCACCAGGCAACGCTATGCCGTCGTAATCCCTAAGCCCCGGGTTCATAGGACACCTCTAATGCCTTTCTCGATTATACCGACGAGCTTACCCCTTAACATCTCGGTCGTATACATGTATGGGTCAAGCGAGCGTATGGCAGAGGCCATGCGCTTACATCTTTCATCGTCGAAACAATCGGTAAGAAAACGGCTGAAATCGTCGTGCGCCTTGCCAAGCCTAAGCCTTGCCTCGTAGAAATGAAAATATATGCTGGAAGAGTCTACCGTCTTTACCGCCTCGAGAAACCCCTCAAGACTCGTCACCTCATGCCCCGATGGCAGCACTATCGTAACGCCTTCGGCGAAAAAGAATTCCTTGCCCTTTATAACAGGCCTTGGCGCCGGGTATTCTTTCAAGTGCCCGGTTATGATGCGTATGATTTCACTTTTTATCTGGCTTATGCCCGCGTATTCGAAGGGGTTTATATTGGCAAGCCGCTCTGCGAGTATCTTTTCTTCAAGCGCCTCTGCGGCCCACACGGCAAAGTCATTTGTGAACTCTGGAGGCTTCACATGGGGCCTTAAAAAGCTCTGGTGCATATGATGGAATATGACGGAGTCGCTAAGTGTCTCGAGTATCTCGACAAACTCTATCACGTCGCCGGCCTTCCTGCCGGTGACCTTCAAAAGCGCCATGCACTCGTTAAAACGAAACGGCTCCTTTGACATGAGTTCTTTTGACATGCGTGGGTGCCTATTCCTTTCCGCAGGCAAGGGCTTTAGTGTTCCTTCTTAAGATGAACCGTTCTTATCGGGAACGGTATCTCGATGCCCTCCTGCTTAAATCTCTTGAATATTCTTTTACGAAGTTCGTGCTGCACATGATATTGGTCGACAAACTCGCGCACGCGGCATATGAGCGTAAAATCCAGCGACGACTCGCCAAACCCCGGGATAAAGCGCACAAACGGCGCCGGGTCGGGAAGTAACCCGTCCACCTCTGTTGCCGCCTTTGTCGCCTCCTCTATAAGCACGGCCTCGACCTTGTCGATGTCGCTATCATAACTTACGCCGACACTTACCAAAAGCGACATGTTCTGTTCAGGCAGATTATAATTCGTAACTATGCTCTGCGCGAGCTTGTTATTTGGCACGATGACCATGTTGTTCTGGAGCTTTCGTATCTTTACCGTTCTCCAGCCTATGTCCTCGACGTAACCTTCCTCGCCGCTGTCGAGTTTTATATAATCTCCAACCCTAACCGACTGCTCGGCTAGCATGTAAATGCCGGCAAAGACGTTCGAGAGCGTATCCTGGAGCGCCAGGGCCACCGCAAGGCCTCCAACGCCAAGGGCCGTGACTATCGGGGTTATGGATACGCCAAGACCGTTTAAAACAACGAGGCCACCAAGGAGCAGCACGATACCCTTTATGACGATAATCAGCAGCCCCGTGACAGGCACCGCCTTAACGCTTCTCTCGAGATGGTAGCGCACGGCGCCGGCAAGGATATTGGCGACCGCGAATGTGACGGAGAAGATTATAAGAACGTTCAAGGCGCTAAGCGCGTACCTGACGTACCTCTCGCCAAACTCGGACATAGCTATGGCCGCATACAGGGAAAGCGCAAGCACCCAGAAAAACGAGGGCTGGCGGACGGCCTCGATGGCCATATCGTCAAGCTTCGTCTCTGTCGAGCGCGCCCATCTTACAAGGGCCCTCATAGCAAGAGAGCGCAGCACAAAGAGAATTAGCGCCGCGACCAGAAAAACGGTCACGGAGAAGATAATATTATCCTCGCCAAGGTCTTTAAAAAAATACATATGATTGAGCTTTCTTTGGGAATCGGCGCCCCTTTCATCTGCCTGCCAAAGGACGCCGATATGATCGAGTTGAACTGAAAAACTTGCCGGCTACCTTACTACGAAGTGACCTCTTCTATTCTGTTGCCAGCAACTCTCTGTCGAGGCCGTGCAAAACGGCTTTTCCTCGCCGTAGCTCTTTACCTGTATGGAGGATTCCTTAACGCCAAGCATCACGAGATACCTTTTCACGGCCTCGGCCCTCTTTTGCCCGACGGCGATATTGTACTCGGATGTTCCGCGCTCGTCGCAGTGCCCTTCGACAAGAACACTTTGCCCCTTCGCCTTCAACGTTGCCGCGTTATCCCTAAGGGTCGCCTTGGCGTCTTCCCTTAGCACGTATGAATTATAATCGAAGAACACGTCACCGACGGGCTTTAGCCCCGCGGTATCGTCAACCGGCTCCTCCTGTAGCGGCGCCGGAGCCGTTGGCTCTGGCACGGCCGCTGCCTCCTGCTGCTGCGGCTCATCGGCCACCGGCTCTGAGGGCGGCGGATTCTTTGGACATCCCGAAAGCAACATACCTGCCGCAAAAAGAGCGGCCACAACCCACACAAAACCTGTTTTCTTCATCACCTCGTACCTCCTTCTTTTTTTACACCTTGCAACACGCATTGCGATAGTAATCAAGGACGCAGAAAAAACTCACTACCCAGTTTACCAGACGCATACGGGCCATGTCAAGGCGCGACGGGCGAATTTACAAAAAAATCACGACATAAGCGACGGCGCCTGACGTAGCTAGCCCTGCGCCTTGACGTATGTATTGACATAACGCCCTTTGCGGCTTAAAATTGAATTTTACGCACAAAACACCAGTGAGAACAATGATAAGGACCATAGCGGCCATATTGGCGGCCATTACATTCGCGTGCGCAGCGCCCATCCATGCCGGCAACGTTCCCGGCACCGTGCGGACGATAGTCATAGACCCGGGGCACGGCGGCGATGACGTCGGCGCAGTAGGCCCGGGCGGGACAAAGGAAAAGCTCGTAACGCTAAAGGTTGCCTCCGCATTGAAGGACGAGATAGAGCGCGCGATGCCCGGGGTAAAGGTGGTGCTCACGCGCACAAACGACTCAACTCTAACGCTGGAAGACAGAACGAACCTTGCCAACGAAAAACGCGCTGACATATTCATAAGCATACACGCCAACGCTGCCAAGAGAAAGGACGCCTCCGGGGTGGAGACGTTTTTCTTAAGCCTCGATTCTTCCGACGACGACGCTCGCATGACGGCGGCTTACGAAAACAACGTCCTCTCCGTTGACGAAAACAAGTACGGCGACGATACCGACAATTTAAAGTCCATACTCTGGGACATGGTGCAGGCCGAGGCTCACAAGGAGAGCTCGCTTCTGGCCGAAATAATACAGGCCCGCGTCGTGGATACGCTTGGCTCTGGCAACAGGGGCATAAAACAGGCTCCATTCCACGTCCTCTTTGGCGCGACAATGCCGGCAATCCTCGTCGAAGTTGGTTTTATCTCCAACCCTAAAGAGGAAAAACTGCTAAGCGACCGCGACCACATAGCAAAGATAGCCCTGGCCCTCGCGTCAGGAATAACGGACTTCGACGAAGAACTGACAAAACGCATAAGCACGGCAAGGAGAACCAGTGCAAAAACCAAGGATTAACGACAGGGCCGACAACGCCCTTAGGGAAATGAACATCGAAAGAAATTATCTGCGCTTTGCCGGAGGCTCGGCCCTCATAAAGGCCGGAGAAACACACGTCATCTGCAGCGCGACATGCGAGGAAGGCGTGCCTCCGTTTTTAAAAGGCTCCTCAAAGGGCTGGATAACGGCCGAGTACTCTATGCTCCCGGCCTCCTCGCAAAAAAGGATACAGAGAGAGAGTAAAAGCGGCAAGCTCACCGGCAGAACGCACGAGATTCAGCGCCTGATAGGCAGAAGCCTTCGCGCAATCGCCGACACAGCGGCCCTTGGCGAGCGGACAATAACAATCGACTGCGACGTGGTGCAGGCAGACGGCGGCACACGGACCGCCTCCATAACAGGGGCGTACGTGGCCCTTGCAGACGTTATAGCTAAACTCATGGCCTCTGGCGCAATCACAAAGAACCCGCTTATCGACTCGGTAGCGGCAACGAGTGTGGGAATGGTCGGCGGCAGAGCGCTTCTAGACCTCGACTACTTTGAGGATTCGACAGCTGAAGTCGACATGAACGTAGTTATGACAGGCTCCGGGAAAATAATCGAGATACAGGGCACGGCCGAGGCCGCGCCTTTTTCAAGGGAAGACCTGAATGCGCTTATAACCCTTGCCACAAAGGGCATAAACGAGCTCACCGCGCTCCAAATGGCAGTGCTCTCGAAACAAAAGTGAAGAAGCTCGCCGTAGCCACAAATAATAAAGGCAAGATAAAGGAAATAGAGGCTATCCTCGAAGGCCTTGGCATTGAGCTTGTTTCTCTTAGCGCTATCCATGGCGCAAAGCTTCCGCCGGAAACAGAGACGACATTTCAGGGAAACGCACTCCTAAAGGCACGCGCAATCGCCTCGACTAGCGGCATTGCCTCGCTTGCCGACGACTCGGGGCTCGAGGTCGATGCGCTAAAGGGCGCTCCGGGAGTATACTCGGCAAGGTACGCAGGCGAGAACGCAACGGATGAAGCAAACAACCAAAAGCTCCTTGGCGCGTTAAAAAACGTGCCAAAGGAAAAACGCTCGGCGCGCTTTGTCTGTTCCATAGCGCTCGTGCTGCCCGGAGGCGAAGAATTCACGTTCGAAGGAACCATGGAAGGAACCATCGCTTTCGAGGAAAAAGGCGCAAACGGCTTTGGCTACGACCCGCTCTTTATCCCTGCTGGCATGGACAAAACCTCTGCCGAGCTTTCATACGAGGAGAAAAACAGGATAAGCCACCGCGGCAAGGCCCTTGAAAAATTCAAGTCTTTTATATCATCTTCGAGAAACCCCTTGAAATAGAGCACGCGGCATAATAAAATTAACAAATCGGGGCGTAGCGCAGCCCGGTAGCGCGCCTGCTTTGGGAGCAGGATGCCGGAGGTTCGAATCCTCTCGCCCCGACCATATTTATAAAAATAGCTAACCCTTCTCGCACCTAACAAGCAAGCAACCTGTCACGCGCGACGCAGCGCACCGGACAATCGTGGACACAGTAAAAACAACTTCGACAAAAGCCTCCACCGACCGCACACTCGATGCGCTAAGTGGCTGCCTCCTTGGCACTGCCGTTGGCGACTCTGTCGGGCTTCCTGCCGAGGGCATGAGGCCAGACAGGATAAAAAAGCTCTACCACGGCCATTGGCGTCACAGGTTTGTCTTTGGCCGCGGCATGCTTAGCGACGACACCGAACACGCGTTCTTCACGGCCAAGGCGCTTCTCGATTATCCAGACGACGTCAGGGGCTTCGAACGCTCTCTTGCCAAGAGCCTTAAGCTCTGGTTTCTCTCTCTTCCTGCAGGCATAGGGCTTGCTACCCTCAGGGCGTGCATAAAGCTCTGCCTCGGTTTTCCTCCGTCAGGAAGCGGCGTACGCTCTGCCGGAAACGGCGCGGCAATGCGAAGCGCGATAATCGGCGCGTATTTCTCGGATAACGAAGACGCAAGGGTCTCTTACGTCAGGGCCTCGACTATGATGACGCATACCGACTCGCGCGCTCTAACAGGGGCCTTGGCAGTAGCCAACATTGCAGCCCTTGCGGCAAGGCATGACAGCCGGGCTCTGCCGACAATAAAGGACATAGCTGCTGCGCTCGAAAAAGCCGGCACAGGCGATAAGGAGTGGCTAAGGTTAACGGCCGAAATGCTAAAAGCAAACGAGAAAGGCCTCTCTGTAGCCGAATTCGCGGCCAAAGTAACGGATATCGAAAAAGGTGTTGGCGGCTACGTGTACTCGACAGTGCCGATAGCGATATACTCATGGCTTCGCCATTATACGGATTTTCGCATGGCAATCGAAGCAACCTTGTCGCTTGGCGGCGACACCGACACCGTAGGCGCCATAACAGGGGCGCTCTCAGGCATAAGCGCCGGAGAAAAGGGCCTGCCGCGCGAATGGGTAAGCGGCATAGCCGACTGGCCGCTCTCCGTAAATCTCTTAAGAAAAACAGCAAGTTGCCTTGCGGCCCAAAAAACCGGAGAAGTAGCGCCTGATAAGGTGTTCTACTTTTACCCGGGCGTAATAATACGCAACCCGTTTTTCATGCTCACCGTGCTCATTCACGGCCTAAGGCGCCTTCTGCCGCCGTACTAACGCACAAAGAAAGCCAACCCTTGACAACCCCCGTGATTTTCTATAATATTATAAGGTTAACGGAAGCCGTCCAGTCAATACACGGACAGCATCGATAAAGCACTATTGCAGCGCCTTAAGCGTCGGTCCCAGGGCCGTGTTTAGCAGTCAGAGAGCCGCAAACGGCAGGGACAGCAGAAGACGCTTTATTTTTTTAAGCTACACGGCGGCACGCGCCGTCAGAAACAAGAGCGCCGCCCGTTACGGTTTGCGCCCGTAGCTCAGTCGGATAGAGCAACTGCCTTCTAAGCAGTGGGTCGGGGGTTCGATTCCCTCCGGGCGCGCCAAGTAAAACAGTTATCGGTTATCAGTTATCGGTTTGCGGTTTGCGGTTGTCGGTTATCAGCTATCGGTTTGCGGTTGTCAGTTATCGGTTGTCGGTTATCAGTTATCGGTTTGCGGTTACGGATATTTTTCTCCGGCAACCGTTCACCGTCCACCGATAACTTCTTATGGTGGGCGTAGCTCAGCTGGTTAGAGCACCGGACTGTGACTCCGGGTGTCGGGGGTTCAAATCCCCTCGTCCACCCCAGTTTTGACATAAAGAGAGAGTTTTGAAACCGTTGCGCCTGTAGCTCAGTGGATAGAGCATCGGCCTCCGACGCCGAGGGTCAGAGGTTCAAATCCTCTCAGGCGCGCCAACGTTGGGCGCTATAGAGATAAAGAACATTTTGCAGCACACTTGGGCCGCTAGCTCAGTTGGTAGAGCAGCTGACTCTTAATCAGCGGGTCGCAGGTTCGATCCCTGCGCGGCCCACCAAGAAATCAGGCGGGGGCACGGTCAAACACCGTGCCCCCGCCTTTTTTACTTCACATAAACCGCACCGCACGCCGGGCCGGGCGCCGTCAAAATTCGACCTTTACGACCTCCTGGTTCTCGAACTTGACACCCTCTATCTTGGATATCTCTTCAGGGTTCATGTCCTTGCCGGCGCCATTGAAGAACTTCTCGAACTGCTTTTCGTCATTCACTATCTTTCCGAAATCGATGTCCATGATGGTCACCAGCCCCTCGGCGGCCTTTGCGTGCCGGGCATTGGTCTTGACTATCTTGCCGCCGACCTTCACCACAACGGATATCCTCATTTTCTCGAACATCGTCTTCATCATGGCCTTTGCGGTTTCCGTCTCCGCATCGCTTTTGGCCGTCTCGCCGGTCTGTGCCGCCGCGCCGTCTTTCGCGGCCTTGCCTTCCTCTTTTGCCGCAGCCTTCTTTTTGTCCTTATCCTGCGGAAGATTCACTGTGAGCACGGCGTTATCCCCGCTTCGCTCGAAACCGAAGGTAATGGGCCGCTTATCGCCGCCCTGCCCCGAATCGGCAGGCGCGCCTCCAAAGACCCTGTCCTTGCCGAGCTTGACGTTCCTTATATCGTCGAAAACATATACCGTGCGCATACCAACGCCCTTATCTGTCTTCACCTGCTCAACGGACTTGAACCTTACGCCCGTTGCCGCGTCCTCGGCGCCGTGGTCTTTGTTTTTCTCTTCCTCAACGGTTTTCTTCAAATCCTCCTCGGTAATCGGCATGCCAACAAAAAGCACTGTCAAGGACATCTCTCCGCTGCCGTCCTTTTTAACGTCTATGACCGTTTCGGCATCGAGGCACCCTGAGAGCAAAAAGGCCAGCGCCGCCACCAACAATAAAATATGCCTGTTTACCATGTTGTCTCTCCCTATTGTAATGAAATTAGACGCAGCCGCTCGCGCCGCCATTAAAACACAATATCGACGGCCTTTGCCCTGTCGGCAAACAGCTCGTCATAACGGCCGGAAAGCTCGTCCATCTTGTCGGCCTTCTTGCCTTCGCCAAGGAAACGCTTAAGTTTCTTTTCGTCATTTATGAGCTTGCCGTAGTTTATATCCATCATCGTTACAGCGCCGCCGTCCTTGTCAACGCGCGCCGCGTTCGTCTTTTTTATCTTACCATCCACCTTCACGGTAAGGGCCATACGGAAGCCGTCAAACATCTTTTTAAACATTTCCTCGTCCCTGGCCTCTTCTTCGGGAGTTTTCCGCTTTTTTGCTCCGGAGGCCTTGTCCTTTGGCTCGGCCTTTTTCTTATCGCGCTTGGGCGCTATCACAGTCAGGAGCACTGATTCCGGATTAGCGTTACCGGCCTTTACAGTTTTGCCTGCGGCGTTATTTTTGAAGGCAAACGTATAGAACGTCGCTGCCGCGTTATCCTTGGACGATTCCCCCATCATGTTCTCGGTGCTTATCTTTACCTTGCTTATGTCGGTAAAGGCGTACTGCACCCTGATGCCGTGGCCGTTATCGGCCTTCACCGGCTCTACGGCCTTAAGCGTCACGCCTTCGCCCATTTCGGCGGCAAGAGCCTCGTACTTCTTGGTCATGGCCTCGTCCACCACAGTCGGCTTTGCGTCCGCTGACTTCGACGCGGCAACGAATATTATCCTCGAAGTTATCTCGCCGCTGCCGTCCTTCTTTACGCTGACAGACGTATCGGTATCCACACATCCGGCCAACAAAAACATAACCGCTGCAATTAACGCAAGGAATACTCCGTTTTTCATGCCAAACCTCCGCTTGATTGTTTATACCGAAAAGCCCTCAGCGCGTCTACACGGTTTATATAAGCACACCCCGCATTACCTGTCAATACGCCCCTCCTCGACGCCGCTTCAGATACCTTGCAATTAACGCAACGGCAAGACTTACTACTCCAAGAATCAACGCAAATACGTCTTGAGCAAAGGTAAAGAACGGCGTGAACATGTCGTCTGGCGGATATTCTCCCGTCCGTTCGGTGAACTCTACTATCGATTTCACATAATTCCATCTGGGCACATCTGTGGCGGCCAGGAGCAATGCAAACGCCAGATTCAACCAGACAAGCCTTGATGAACCGGAAAGCCTGCTTATGCCAAATACAAAAACCGCCAGCACGAAAAACGGAAACGAGTAAAATCCGGCCGTAAACAGCGCTCCAGCAATATCAAAGGATTTTTCGGGATATCTTGCACCAAAGAATAAATGATAACAGTGGAGTATGCCCACCTGTAAAATAGCGCCAAGCAAGAGCACGTAATACGGATATGCCCTAAAATTACCGATACGCCTGTACAGGCCCGGCGCAGCCGCCGTATCTTCAGAGGATGCCGCCATTGCCGCTCACCGTTTCTTTCTCTGCACCTCTTTATGGCGAAAACAGCCGACCACATGGTCGTTTACGAGCCCGGCAGCCTGCATGTGCGCGTACATGGTGGTTGGGCCGACGAACTTGAAGCCGCGCCGCTTAAGTTCCATGCTAAGCGCAGCCGATTCCTCCGACACAGCCGGAAGCTCGCTCATCTTCTTCCACCTGTTTACCTTCGGCGCGCCCCCTACGAAACTCCACATGAAAGAAGAAAACGTCCCGAACTCGGCCCTTACCTTCAAAAACGCCCTGGCGTTAGCAACTGCCGCGCTTATCTTCTGCCTGTTACGTATGATGGCGGCATCTTTCATAAGGCTCTCGACCTTGCGTTTATCGAAGCGAGCGACCTTTACCGGGTCGAAGGCGGCAAAGGCCCGTCTATAACCTTCGCGCTTATATAAGACAGTACGCCAGCTAAGCCCTGCCTGCGCGACCTCGAGCATGAGAAACTCAAAGTGCTTCATGTCATTATACAAGGGGACGCCCCATTCCTTGTCATGGTATGCCGTCATGAGCTTGTCGCCCTCCGGCCAGGAACAGCGGCTTACAATCTTCTTATCCCTCTTCTTCATATCATCCCCCAAACAAAAGCCCCCTTTGCCTTATACAGAGCAAAGGGGGCCGGGTAGAGCGCATTAACAGGTCTATCAGAACCCGTAGGTAAAGCTTAGCGTAACGCCCTGCGTTCCTATGCTCTCGGTGGTGTTCGTGCCGCCAGGCGTCCAATCATCCACAAACTGCTCAGGTGTCTGGACTCCGTCAAGGTGCGAAATTACGTACCCAAGCCCGAGTGCCGCGTGCTCGCCCAAATGGAAAACGCCCTTTATCTCAGCCTCGAACATGGGGTTTACCCTGTTCTCTTCCTTGGAGAACTTTACCGTAGCCGTCTCGGTATGCTTGTAATCGAACTCCGTATCTCCGTTCAAAAGAGCTGCGCCAAAGAGCGCAACAATGCTAAAACTATCGCTCACTTCGATATCTCCCTCGAGAGCGAACTTCGGTCCGTAACCCGTGTAGGCGTAATCTATGGCGACCTTTTCCGGAAAAGCGCCGCCCTTGTCATAATCCGTATCTATGGTCTCATCCACCTTTACGGCCCTGAACCCTATAATGGCGTTCAGAGACATATCGCCGACCTTTACAAGCTCTCTTCTTAAGTCAAGGTCTACCACGAGATATTCAACACTCGCATCGGTCTCTACTGTGCAACCGGTACACGAACCATACGAAAGATTCCACGAATTTGTCATGAAGTAATCGAGGTTGCCGGTTGCCTTGGATGTCTCCTCTCCTGTGTGGCGGGTTATGGAGAGCCCGTATCCGGCGCTATCGACAAAGGAAAGCTTAAAGCCCGGTTCGTACGGAAACTCGAGCGTATGGCCTGAGCCGGAGCCCGCCATATTATCGGCGGCGTAGGTATAATCGAGGTTGGTTATCTGCACCATCTCGACATCGAGCGTAATATCAAGGGCCTCGGCCTTCGAGCCAAAGGCCATGACCGCTGCCGCAGTGAGCGCAAAAACAAGATAAAGAAATTTCTTTGACATAATACCCCCCCTTTTTTGAAAAAGAATTAGTACACCCTTTGTATCATACGACAGCGCACAAATCAACCTTTGCGCCCTATTTCTCGTCGTCCCCGAAGAACACGAGCGCAGAGGCCAGGCGCTCGCACCTCTTTATCTGGCGTTTACGCGGCGGCCAATTGATTGCGAATGTGGCAAGGGATTCCCAAAGCGATATCCACGCGGCAATGGTGAGCCCCTCGGCAAACACCGCGCCCGAGACCGTATCGGTTATGCCGGGTATCCTGTTTACCCAGATGGAGAGAGAAAGTACTATAAGGCCGATAATCAGAAATATCACCGACGACCTCACCATCTGAGCAAGGCTTCTGGCCTCGATTTCGCGAAGATAGTCGAAGTAGTTTGCGAGGCTCGCCCGCACCCTCTGACGCAGCGGCTCCTCGTTATCCCCGGGAAAGCGGAAACGCAGCACAAAGTGCTCGCTGCCGATATCGCGCACACAGTCTATGAGATAATCGACGAGGTCTTCCTCAAGGTCCTTTTTATAATGCGGCGCGGACTTATCGAAGTCGTTATAGAGGTCCTCGACCTTGGCAGTGGCGACCTCTATTACAACGCGCCCGTCGCGCGTTCTCTGGTACCTGTCGAGTATGTTTCCCTTTTTTGCGACCATGACTTTAAATATAGCAGGGTTTGGGCTTGTTGAAAACAAAAATACGCTTCGCAAAAAAATCCCCGGCCTTTGAAGACCGGGGATAAGATTAACATCATACGCGCCGCGCCGTATATTCACGCGCCAGGGCGGCTGCCGCCCCTTAATAAGGCTATCTGACGCGCCTCGCCTTTAACTCAAGGCCGCTTCTCTTAGGCCCCCTCTTTACAAGAAAGCTCTTTACCGCTTCCACATTGCCAGCGTTATCTATGGAATAAATCCTGACCTTCATCCCCTGAGTAACGCTTATCGGCACTCCTGTATAGACCAACTCCGGCGTGCAGCTTTCCGGCCCGACGCAATAATACGTCGCTGCGCATCCGCTGCCAGTATCGCTGCACTGAAGGCTCGCGCTAGCATTAACCAGGGCTAAGGACGTATCCGGTGCCGTAGTATCCGCTGGCGGCGGAGGATTGTCTGCAGGCGGAGTAGGATTGTTAATGACTATAGAGTACCGCTCCGTCAAGGCTGCCTCGGTATTACCGGCGCTGTCAACGGAACTAAACCTCAACACCGTATCCACGGCAATCTGCAACGCAGCGCCGTCATAAGGCGTCGTTGGCTCGCAATTCTCGCCTGTACAATACGCGATAGAGCACAAGGAGTAGTCGTCCTGGCAGAAAAGGCTTACCTCCTGCGCAGCCGAATAAGCGCCTCCTGCTATAGAGGCGTAGCTGACCGGCGCAGTAACGTCCGTGCACGAGAACTTGTAGACCTCATAGCTGTAAATGTCGGCGGCGTATACATTACCCGCACGGTCGACCGTAACGCCAATTGGCAAGAAGAGCGGCAACAGATTATCTACGCCACCGGCGTCTACGCCGGCAAGCGGTGTAAGCACGCTCGTGCCGGCAGGCAGCATGGCTACATAGCTCTTGAACCCGTACAGATAGCTTATATAGGCATTGCCCTTCAAATCCAACGTAAGACTTCGCGGCGAAGTGCTCACCGTGCTAAGCGGCGTAGCGGCGGTGGTAATAACGCCTGTTACGGCGTCTATCCTGCGAAGACTGTTGCCGTCCACTATATACACATTTCCTGCAACGTCCACGGCAACATCCATCGGACTAAGCAGGCCTGCGTCCACAGCCAGTCCGCCATCCCCCGTAGCGGCGGCTGCTCCGGTGCCGGCTATGGTTGTAATGACACCTGTGGTCGCATTCACCCTGCGCACACGCTTGTTATAAGTATCGGCAATATACATGTTGCCGGATGAATCCATGCCTATTCCCTGCGGAGCATAGAGCTGCGCCAATACCGCAGAATTGCCGTCCCCCGAATACCCGTTAACCCCCGTGCCGGCAACGGTCGAAACCGAAGCATCGGCGGCTGAGACCTTTTTCACGGTTCCCTGCGATATCACATAAACATCCCCGGACAAACTGTCGACAGCAAGGTCCCCAGGAGCAACTACCGAAGCGACGGTGGAAATGGTTTTTGTTACGCCGTCCACTTTACGGACTCTGTTGCCAAAGGTTTCCGATATATACAGACTCCCGGCAACATCCGTACCCATGCCTGCCGGATGCATCAACACAGCCTCCTTAGCCGGCCCGCCGTCGCCCATACCAATGGCCCCGGCAAGCACAGATACGCTGCCACTTGCCACGTCTACCTTATAGATGTGCGACATGCCTTTAGCTTCCAACAAGGACACTGTTGCCACATAAAGATTGCCGGAAGGATCAGTAACTACGCCGTATGGCTTTTCCTGAGTGCTCACCGCAAAGGGCGAGTTCCAGACAGTGGTAATGACCTTGGTAGAGGCGCTTACCTTGCGTACAACCGAATTATGCATGTCCGATATGTACAAATTATCGCCTTTATCAACTGTCACGTAAACAATCCCGCTGATCTTGGCATTCACGGCAAGACCGCCGTCTCCGGAATACCCGTTAGCCCCTGTGCCTGCAACGGTGGATATATTGCCTGTGCCGACATCCACCTTCCTTACGCGGTTATTCCATCTGTCTGCTATGTAAACATTACCAAGGCTATCCACGGCCAGACCAGCCGGGTTATTCAACTGCGCGCTGGCAGCAGGGCCGTTATCGCCAGAATACCCGCCAACACCCGTTCCCGCAAACAGCGTGACCGCGCCGGTAGCGCCGTCCACACGCCTGACCCTGTGATAACCGCCTTCGGCAACATAAAGGTTGCCTGAAGCGTCAACAACAACACCGTCGTACCCGTAAGATAAAACTCCATGATCGAACACAAGCGATATGATGCCGGTAGCCTTGTTGACTTTATACACTTTATAAGCGCTCTTAAAGTATAAATTGTCGGACGAGTCCATGTACAGCACCGAATCCGCGCGCAGAAGCACCGAAGCCGCAAGTTGGTTATCGTAATTACCCCAGTAAAGGCCGGAACCGACCACGGTGGATACCGTGTTTGTCGCCGCATTTATCTTACGGATACGATCCCCTTCAACAAAATAAATGTTGCCTGCGGAATCCATGGTAATCCCGTCGCCGTGAATCAGCGCATCCGTTGCAAGAACCCCCTCGCCTGTATAGCCTCCAGCGTAAGACGAAAAAAGCCTGTTAGGCAGGAAATCGGCACTACACGCCAACCCCGACGGTGCCGGAGGAGGGTCTGACGGTGGAGGAGTACCGGGCGGCTCTGCCGCAATGCTCACCACATAAGTAACGGTCTGCGTCTGTTCGGCGTTACCCTGGTTATCAACCGATTTAAAGCTCACATCCGTGCTGCTATTTATAGCCACCGGGCCGGAGTATATCATCGACGGAGAACAGCCCATGCCCATGCAATAGAGCACCGAATCGCAGCCTGAAAAATCATCGGAGCAGCTAAACTCCAGGTCAAAGGCCGCAGAGTACCCGCCAGAAGAGTGCGAAGCAATCGTAGACGGAGGCACGGTATCTACGCAAACGGCTTTGAGGATGCGCGAATTGCTAAAGTCGGCTATGTAAATATTGCCTGCTCCATCAAGCACCACGTCCTTTGGGTAGGCTATCTGAAAGGTCGAACCGGGGCCGCTGCTGCCGTTATTTCCAAAAGTCCCCGTGCCTGCTATGGTAGAGATAACTCCGGTAAAGGCGTTTACAAGACGAATCCTGTTGTTTACGGTGTCGGCAATATAGAGATGCCCCTGGCCGTCAACAGCAACACCGCTTGGCCAGTTAAGCGTTGCCGCGGCGGCAGCGCCGCCGTCTCCGGAAAAGCCCTGCGCCCCCGTACCGGCAATGGTCGTGATGACGCCGCTTGCGCCGTCTATGCGCCTGACTACGTTATTTACCTTGTCGGCAAAAATCATGTTGCCGGACTTATCGAACACCAAACCGTCCGGGTAAAAGAGCTGCGCCGAGACGGCCGCCCCTGCGTCACCAGAATAACCCCACGTGCCGTTGCCGGCAAAGTTTGTCAGCGCGTTCGTCGCGACCGTAAGCTTGTATATGTTATAGTCCCGCGTCATGTAGATATCCTTCGATGCGTCGAGCGCAAGGTCGAAGCCGTTGAAGGTGCCTGAGTTAAGGGTCGATATCGCGCCGCTTGTATCCACCTTGCGGACCTTCTTGTTGCCGTAATCGGCTATGTAGAGGTTGCCGGAAATATCCACCACGACGTCGTAGGGGTAGAAAATCTGCGCGTTTACAGCCTGGCCGCCGTCGCCCGAATACCCAGACGTACCGTTACCCGCGACCGTAGAGATAACGCCGGTTACGGCATCGACCTTGCGTACACGATTGTTGGCGGTATCGGCTATGAACACGTTGCCAGAGGAATCGACGGCAAGGCCTTCGGGGTTGGCGATCTGTGCGGAAGCAGACGATCCGCCGTCGCCGGAATAAGCAGTTACACCGTTGCCGGCAAAAGTGCTGACATTACACTCAACTGCCAGGGCAACCGATGAAGCGCCAAGGACTACTGCAAACAGGATAACCGGAAACAACCGCACAGCCACAACAGACATCGCTCTCAATATCATAGAACCTCCTGGCACTATTTAATATCAAGCCAATCAGACTGTTTAAACACAAATACCGTTTACGTTGATAATACTTCGAAGATGCCGAATTTTTTAGCTGATATACCGCTCCACAGACACAACCAATTCATGATATGGCCAAAAACATAAAAAGTCAAGAACAATGACAACGCCATTTTTACAACATATTGCGCCATCCGACCTTGTAAATTTATGATTTTACAGGATAATTTCACGGGAACACTAAGGCGTTTTACCAGACAGTAATCCTTAACAATTCAGGAAAAAAACTCAATCCTTTACGATATTGGTCGGTCTGCCGTCGAGGCTTACGGTGTTCTTCTCTCTCCAGTATTTTTCGATAGAGTCCCTGCCCCTTGCATCCGTCCATTTTGTGAGCAAATCCCTCTCGCCCTTGAATTCCATAAGCGGCACTGCATAGCCGCAGGAGGTGAGCACAAGCTGGACGTTCATCTTAAATATCTGTCTTGCGCCTGTGTATGAGGGAAACATCTTTATAAGCCCGGGCCATTCACTATCCCGCTGGTGCAGGACTTGGGCCGTGCCGTAGAGCCGAAGTACAAGAGGCTCCTTATCAAATGAGCAGAACATAACTGTCATGCGGCAGTTTTCCTGGACGTTAACCGAGGTCTCATTACCGCTGCCTGTGAGGTTTAGCCAAACTATGCTATTTGGCCCGGTTACCCTGAACGTATCCATGCCCTTTGGCGAGAGGCTAACGAAGCCATCTTTACCTGCGCTGGCCACGAAAAAGACGTGCTGTTTTTTGATGAACTCGCTATGCGCCTGTTCTATCTTATCGAACTGTTTTGCCACTATTGGCCTCCGGTGTGGGAATGGGATTTTTGGGGATTAAAGTTTACCAACAGGCGCGAGAGCCGTATCGCGAGACTAACTGCGCTTGCACAGGTATGCCTTGTAGGTCATGAACAACCCGAGCAGCAAGAGAACGCCTTCCAGCGCCATGAACGTAATCGAGCTTATATTCGCAGCGCCCTGGGAGTACGAGGTTGCGGCAAACATCCGAAAAACGCCGAGAACGAGAAAGAACCATCCGGTGAGAGTTACAAGCGCTGTCCAATCGCGGCCCCAGCGGTTATGCGCGCGCACGATTGCGAGGCCTGCAACGAACATCAAAACGCCTGAGAGATACACTACCGGCGGGATTTGCGCGTCGTAAAGATGCGGCTGCACAAGCGGGAATTCTGCAGCAACCATTAAAACAATTGTCGGGCCCACGAGCCCGGCGATTTGCTTTGAGTTCGGCATTATGCGCCTCCGCGCTGTCTGATTACGAGCAAATACCCACGCCCCAAATCATACCATTTCAAGCAGCCAAATCAAAGCAGGCAGGCGTGACGCCTGCACCCGAATATCAAACACACCGGGCCTTCGAGATGCATGGGGAAATAAAAAAAACCACCGCAAGGACTACCCTTGCGGCGGGATAAGATTTATTGGCGAGTATAACCATCTCTACAGGACTGCCCAATTACATAGCAGCCACTTTAGGCATTTGGCTCCAAATTCTACCTTCTAATTCCCGACCAGTTTTTTTCTTGTTAAATCCACCCCACTGCTTAAAAAAGAAGGGAACTTTTGCCCTGACACACTGATTCCTAATATCTATCACCCACGAAGGATCTATAATACGGGCTTTCGGACCAGACTCGCCGCCAACAATCACCCAATCAATACCTTTGAGATTCAAATTTCTAATAGGCGCCAATAACGGCTCTAAGGATAGAAATTTAACTCGTGCGTTTGTTTTTCTTAAGTGCTCAATCCTGTCAACGCAATCCTGATTCTCAACACTAACACCCATCCAAATATGATTCTTCCAAGGCAACTTCTTATCCAACTGCAACAAACGATCAGACCTCTTAGTCAAAACCTGATAGATATGCTGATCTGCTCTGCACATAACATCAAAAACATTTAATATAAAATCCTCCGGAACCGCCTTGTGAAATAAATCACTCATAGAATTGACGAAAACCATCTGCGGTTTTTTCCAAAACGAAGGAATACTCAACGCATGCGCGTGCATAGAAACCCTAAAGCCGTTTTTGTAATTCGGCTGCCCCATTGCCTGTAACCGCTTTGCCATTCTCTCGGCATAACAGTTTTTACAACCCGGACTAACCTTGGTACAGCCAGTAACAGGATTCCACGTAGACTCTGTCCACTCTATTGACGTATTATTAGACATACAACCCTTTACTTACGATATTTATCAAAAATATGCCGCATAATCTTTTCGCCAGTTTGGTTATGTGTAGCAAAAAGCAGATAATATATCGTTGCTCCATTAGAATTTCTCATTGGCAAAGGCTTCAGAACGTACTTAAACCCTGCCACATTTTTGAGCCGCTCCATATAAGCTTCTGCCATTGTATCATTATCTACCTTTTCCTCATACTCTTTCCCTTTAAACAACATCATTTCGGAAGAATACCCTACATCCCGCCAACTGCCATCGCCCCAAAATCTATTCATACGCTCTATTTGTGATTGGTCAACAGCGTCTCTGTTTCTCTTAAGAACGTTCATATTAATATCCATCGTAGAAAAATGTATCAATAGCTCTATGCTCTTCGCCTTACCCGCAGCTTCAACAACTTTCCAATCTATATGTATTCCATACGGATCTAAAAGGCAAAAAGCCCTCTTATAATCCTCATATCTAATAAGAGGAAATACTTCATTTATCAAAACAATATTGGAATCACCATAAAAATACACCACATCACTTCTATTTCCAATGGTTCTCTTCAGGTGCTGAATTTTGGTTTCATCTTTATCTATAAGATAGTGCTTACGAAATGGATTTTTCAGTTCCAATATTCTCAAAGGGCTACCTTTCACAAATTCACCGGTGTTTTTAAATTTATGCATCCCAGCCCCAGCAAAGCCATCGACATACGAGTGTTCAAACTTAAATTTTGAAACAATTTTAGAATACTCTTCTGTGTAGAGTTTTACGATGTCTAGCTTATTTTTAGACCACAGTCCTATTTCATCCATAATCACCTTTAAATCTTATAAAATATAGTTAGTATATATTTATCATAAAGATACACCCCAGTGCAAGTTAATCAGAACTTACCCCCTACCAGGCTGCTCAAAAAGGAGACGAGGAGTGAGGATTGACATGTAAATACCGAAAAAAATCTCCTCTCCCCTATCGCATTGGGGAGAGGATTAAGGTGAGGGGTTACTGGATGACAAGCACTTCCATACCCAAAAGCCGCCCCGCAGGGGCAAAGGCTCAAAAGACACTGGATTCCCGCCTTCGCGGGAATGACGGAATTGTGCAGATAAGCAGGAGATTGCTTCGTCGCTTCGCGTCATCCGACGCTTCGCTCCTCGCAATGACTGCCTTTAACTTTCGGGTGCAGGGGTCACCCCTGCCGCGTTGGTAAGTTTGCCGTCAGACGAGGCAGAGGCCGTTTTTTTCGCGCAGGCGTATACACGGAGTATACGTCGAGCAAGGAAAAACGGCTTCAACAAAGTATGGCGGCAAAATCGCCAACGCGCCAAGCCACGTCGCAGTGACGAGCGACGAAGAGGACATTGCAGATTGGGCTTTTTCAGCAGCCTCATTTAAAAAGACAAAGCCCCTGTCATTTTTTCAATGACAGGGGCTTTTGCACATTAATCCCTAGGCCGCCTACTCTCCCATACACTCCGGCGCACATAGCACCATCGAACATTATGCGGGCCGATGGCACTATCTGCGCAAATACATAAAAGAGAGGACGCGGCAGAAATAAAAAGAGGGCCGGTTCTGATGAACCGGCCCTCTTTTCATTTTTAATCCCGCGGCGTCCTACTCTCCCATACACTTGCGCATATAGTACCATCGGCCCTGAAGAGCTTAACTTCCGTGTTCGGAATGGGAACGGGTGTGGCCTCTTCGGTATGACCACGGGAAGCTTTATAAAGGCCACCCCGGTGTTTCTACTTTCCGGGCAGATACGCCCGGAGGGGGCCTTAAACTTCATAATCGAATAGGGTATTTTTTTACTTCAAAGAAAGTCGCTGTGAATCGATAACCAAACGCGTATGGCTACCGTAAAAAATCAAGGTCAAGCCTCACGATCGATTAGTACCGGTTAGCTAAACCCCTTACAGGGCTTACACACCCGGCCTATCAAACACGTAGTCTCCATGTGATCTACAGGGACCGAAGTCCAGGGAGATCTTATCTTGGGAGGGGCTTCCCGATTAGATGCTTTCAGCGGTTATCCCTTCGGGACACAGCTAACCAGCGCTGCCCTTGGCAGGACAACTGGAACACTGGAGGTCCCGCCATCCCGGTCCTCTCGTACTAGGGATAGCTTCCCTCAAATCTCCTACGCCCACATCAGATAGGGACCGAACTGTCTCACGACGTTCTGAACCCAGCTCACGTACCGCTATTAATCGGCGAACAGCCGAACCCTTGGGACCTGCTCCAGCCCCAGGATGCGATGAGCCGACATCGAGGTGCCAAACCTCGCCGTCGATATGAACTCTTGGGCGAGATCAGCCTGTTATCCCCGGCGTACCTTTTATCCGTTGAGCGATGGCCCTTCCATTCAGGACCACCGGATCACTAAGACCTGCTTTCGCATCTGCTCGACTTGTAGGTCTTGCAGTTAAGCTCCCTTATGCCTTTGCACTCGCCGGCCGGTTTCCAATCGGCCTGAGGGAACCTTTGCGCGCCTCCGTTACTGTTTGGGAGGCGACCGCCCCAGTCAAACTACCCGCCTGGCACTGTTCCCGGCCCGGATCACGGGCCCAGGTTAGAATCTCGGAGTAATCAGGGTGGTATTTCAAGGATGGCTCCACGAAAGCTAGCGCCTCCGATTCAAAGCCTCCCACCTATCCTACACAAACAACGCCAAGATCCAATACCAAGGTATAGTTAAGGTGCACGGGGTCTTTCCGTCTTGATGCGGGTAGCCGGCATCTTCACCGGCATTTCAAATTCGCTGAGTCTCTGGCCGAGACAGCGGGGATGATCGTTACGCCATTCGTGCAGGTCGGAACTTACCCGACAAGGAATTTCGCTACCTTAGGACCGTTATAGTTACGGCCGCCGTTTACCGGGGCTTCGGTTCACTGCTTCGCCTTGCGGCTGACAGATCTCCTTAACCTTCCGGCACCGGGCAGGCGTCAGACCCTATACATCCTCTTACGAGTTAGCAGAGTCCTGTGTTTTTGCTAAACAGTCGCAACCCCCCTTTCACTGCGACCCCAAGCCGCCATGCGGAGCGAATCCGCAAAACAGCCCAGGGCACCCCTTATCCCGAAGTTACGGGGCTAGATTGCCGAGTTCCTTAGCCAGAGTTCTCTCAAACGCCTTGGTATATTCTACCAGCCCACCAGAGTCGGTTTGCAGTACGGGCACCATGCAAAAACACTACGAGGTTTTTCTTGGAAGTGTGGAATCAGCCACTTCGGTCCGCCTTGCGGCTTTCCTCGTCATCATCTCTTGGCGGTAACGGGCCTGCGGATTTTCCTGCAGACCCCGCCTACGGACTTAAACAGGGACATCCGTCACCCTGCTGACCTATCCTACTCCGTCACCCCTTAGCTTACAATGCACGGCGGTACGGGAATATTAACCCGTTGTCCATCACCTACGCCTCTCGGCCTCGGCTTAGGTCCCGACTAACCCTGGGAGGATTAACCTTCCCCAGGAAACCTTAGGCTTCCGGCGTGCGGGTTTTACACCCACATTTACGCTACTTATTTCAGCATAAGCACTTCCATGTCCTCCAGCAGTCCTCACGATCCGCCTTCACAGGTTAATGGAAAGCTCCCCTACCAGACGCAGCGTCCGAAGACACTGCGAATCCGCGGCTTCGGTAGCAAGCTTGAGCCCCGTTGAATTTTCGGCGCAAAACCACTAGACCAGTGAGCTGTTACGCTTTCTTTAAAGGATGGCTGCTTCTAAGCCAACCTCCTGGGTGTCAAAGTAGTTTCACAACCTTTTCCACTTAGCTTGCTTTAGGGACCTTAGCCGGCGGTCTGGGCTTTTTCCCTCTCGACTATGAAGCTTATCCCCCACAGTCTGACTCCCGTGATAAAAGTTGCCGGTATTCGGAGTTTGGTTGGGTTTGGTACCCCTTTAAGGGCCCTAGCCCATCCAGTGCTCTACCCCCGGCACTTAATTACACGAGGCTATACCTAAATATATTTCGGGGAGAACCAGCAATAACCAGCCTTGATTAGCCTTTCACTCCTACCCACAGTTCATCCGAGATTTTTGCAACAATCACCAGTTCGGACCTCCAGATCGTGTTACCGATCCTTCATCCTGACCATGGGTAGATCGACTGGCTTCGGGTCTACTCAGCGCGACTAAACGCCCTATTCGGACTCGCTTTCGCTGCGGCTCCGTCTCCATGACTTAACCTTGCCACACAAAGTAACTCGCTGAATCATTAAGCAAAAGGCACGCCCTCAGACATTCCCTTGCGGGCATAGTCCTCGGACTGTTTGTAAGCATACGGTTTCAGGTTCTATTTCACTCCCCTCCCGGGGTTCTTTTCGCCTTTCCCTCACGGTACTGGTTCACTATCGGTCACGAATGAGTATTTAGCCTTGGATAATGGTCCACCCGGATTCCCACGGGATTTCACGTGTCCCGTGGTACTTGGGATACCTCTGCGTGCGTCAGAATTTCATGTACGGGGCTATCACCCTCTATGGCCGGACTTTCCAATCCGTTCCACTATCCTTTCGCAATCACGTATAAGGTCCCGCAACCCCGGAAAATATTTCTACTCTCCGGTTTAGGCTCTTCCCTTTTCGCTCGCCACTACTGGGGGAATCTCAATTGATTTCTTTTCCTGGAGGTACTGAGATGTTTCACTTCCCTCCGTTCGCTTCTTACGCCTATGGATTCAGCGCAAGATGACCGGTTATTAACCGGCCGGGTTGCCCCATTCGGACATCTCCGGATCAACGCCTGTTTGCGGCTCCCCGAAGCTTATCGCAGCTTACAACGTCCTTCATCGCCTATTCGTGCCAAGGCATCCACCGTACGCCCTTAGTAGCTTGACCGTTGATTTTTTTCGGTAGTATCGCACGCCCCACGTATGCCCTAAGACATACCTCGGCGCGCGATAACCCACAACGACGTTTGGTTATCGATTCTCAGCGACTTTCTTTACCCTATTCGATTGTCAAAGAGCAGTGTTTCTTATCCGGTATCAGTTACCGGTTACCGGGCGTTAATGCCTTAACGGCCGGGAATCGAAAACCGATTTTTTCTTTACGCCACAACGTTACTACAAAAACATTTACCGCTTTGAAACCTTACCGCCCAACCTTCTAATCTGGTGGAGGTAAGCGGGATCGAACCGCTGGCCTCCTGCTTGCAAAGCAGGCGCTCTCCCAGCTGAGCTATACCCCCGTTATGTCAACCACAAAGAATCTGCGGCCTTTATACTGGTGGGCCTGGAAAGATTTGAACTTTCGACCCCACGCTTATCAAGCGTGTGCTCTAACCAACTGAGCTACAGGCCCTTGTCCTCTGCTTCCGACCCGAACCGAAGCCTTACAAACTTTTGCTCGTGCCCGTCTTATAACGCATGGCGTTTCGCCATGCTTGGCCAACCGAGCTACAGGCCCTTGTCCTCTGCTCTATCCTTGCCCCGGCCTTTTTCAAAGCGCGGTCAGCACAGATGCCGGCCGTTCCCCAAAAACTAAATAGCAAGCAGCCCATATTCGATTACGAATTTACTGCATAAAGGATATTGGCTCACCAAGTGCGCCTTAGGCGCCTCGGTGTCCGATTCTCCTTAGAAAGGAGGTGATCCAGCCGCAGGTTCCCCTACGGCTACCTTGTTACGACTTCACCCCAATCATCGGCCATACCTTTGGCAGCTGCCTCCCTTGCGGGTTAGCACACCGACTTCTGGTACAACAGACTTTCGTGGTGTGACGGGCGGTGTGTACAAGGCCCGGGAACGTATTCACCGCGCCGTGCTGATGCGCGATTACTAGCGATTCCACGTTCACGGAGTCGAGTTGCAGACTCCGATCCCAACTGAGGCAGGTTTTTTGGGATTGGCTCCCCCTCGCGGGTTTGCGACCCTTTGTACCTGCCATTGTAGCACGTGTGTAGCCCTGGACATAAAGGCCATGATGACTTGACGTCGTCCCCACCTTCCTCCGGCTTAACGCCGGCAGTTCCCATAGAGTGCCCGGCATGACCCGATGGCAACTAAGGGTAAGGGTTGCGCTCGTTGCGGGACTTAACCCAACACCTCACGGCACGAGCTGACGACAGCCATGCAGCACCTGTCTCGGAGCTCCCTTGCGGGCACTCCCCTGTTTCCAGGGGATTCTCCGGATGTCAAGCCCAGGTAAGGTTCTTCGCGTTGCGTCGAATTAAACCACATGCTCCACCGCTTGTGCGGGCCCCCGTCAATTCCTTTGAGTTTCAACCTTGCGGCCGTACTTCCCAGGCGGGGCGCTTAATGCGTTAGCTGCGGCACGGGAGCCTAACGGCCCCCACACCTAGCGCCCATCGTTTAGGGCGTGGACTACCAGGGTATCTAATCCTGTTTGCTACCCACGCTTTCGCGTCTCAGTGTCAGTATCTGTCCAGAAAGCCGCCTTCGCCACCGATGTTCCTCCTGATATCTACGCATGTCACCGCTACACCAGGAATTCCGCTTTCCTCTCCAGTACTCTAGCCAAGCAGTTTCAAAGGCAGTTCCCCAGTTGAACCGAGGGCTTTCACCCCTGACTTACTTGACCACCTACACGCGCTTTACACCCAGTAATTCCGAACAACGCTTGCATCCTACGTATTACCGCGGCTGCTGGCACGTAGTTAGCCGATGCTTCCTTTGGGGGTACCGTCAATCCAAGCGGATATTAATCGCCTGAAGTTTCTTCCCCCCCGACAGAGGTTTACGATCCGAAAACCTTCTTCCCTCACGCGGCGTCGCTGCGTCAGGCTTTCGCCCATTGCGCAAGATTCCCCACTGCTGCCTCCCGTAGGAGTCTGGCCCGTGTTTCAGTGCCAGTGTGGCTGGTCGTCCTCTCAGACCAGCTACCCGTCTTAGCCTTGGTAAGCAGTTACCTCACCAACTAGCTGATGGGACGCGGGCTCATCCAAGAGCGCAAGGCCCGAAGGTCCCCTGCTTTAACCCCGGAAGATGCCTCCCGTGGTCTTATGCGGTATTAGCTCGCCTTTCGGCGAGTTATCCCACACTCATAAGGTAGATTACCCACGCGTTACTCACCCGTGCGCCACTTTACTTGCGGAGTTGCCCCCGCTTTCTCGTTCGACTTGCATGTGTAAGGCACGCCGCTAGCGTTCGTTCTGAGCCAGGATCAAACTCTCCACTTAAAGTAGAGATATGTTACTGATGTAATCGAATTGATAGGTTTGCATGTTTTGCATGCTGCTGCTTGCTATTTAGTTTTCAAAGAACGAACCGGACGAAAAACGCGCCCCTTTAAAAGACGAAGACCCAGGCCTGTTCAATTCACCGGGGTCTTACCGGAAGAAAACATTATGCACTAACGCGTAAGCGTTGTCAAGAATTTTTTTGAATTTTTTTTATTTTTTTTAGAGCGCTATTTTAGCCGCTCTTGACGCGGCTTTTCCTGCGCCCTGCTCTCTCGCGCTTATGCGGCCGAGAGTATGACGCCATTTCTATCCGCAGCCCTTAGTATCTGTTCCTTATGCGAAACGGTCTCGATAAGTATGGAATCGAACACCTTGCGAAGCGACTCTGACTTTATGTGCATGAGCTTTATATTCTCGCTCTCGGAGACCTCGACCTCGATTACGTAGCCTATACGAAGCGCCTTCTCAAGCGTAACATCGTCCTTCATGCCCTCTACTGCAATGCCCGAAAGCTTCTCGGTAAGGCGCTTAAGTTCGACAAGGCTTATAAGCGTCCTGCCAAACACGTTTGGAACGGTATCGAGCATTCTCTTTTGCGTCTCGAAGAACCTCGCATGCTCCTCTTCCTCAAGCGCCATCTTGCCCCAATCCACTCCGTCCTTTGTGCCAAACTTCTCATTAAAATGCTTATAGAGACGCGCTGCAACGCGCTCTATTGCCGCAAGCATCGTAAGCGCTTCCCTTGTGACCTCGTTATTTATATTTATCGCCATAGTCATGCCTCCTTGCTAAAAAAAACACTGCCCTAAAAAACACACCTATCCACTTCTCTATATTTTCATTATAGCACATTGACATTAAGAAAGCATTAAGAACCTTGGCAGTTGCGGTCACAATAGTTACAGTGGCCGTATTGTTGCAGTATGTGGTGCAGCTTGCTAACTTTGCCCTGCTTTTTGCTTAACGTGGTTTCGCATAAGCCCGGTGATACGCTGCGTGTGTTTCTCTGTGTCTATAAGTATGGCGTTAAAGCTGTTTTTAAGTTCAGGCGCCGTAACGCCAAGCCCCTTTAGAACGCCGCCTTCGGCAACGGTAGTTTCGAGCGTATAGGCAATCGATATCGCAAGCGTCATTGTTATGCCGGGTTTCGTGGCAGCCTGCTTTAGCCCCTGCACCTGGTTTAGAAGCCTGTCGAGTTCCTTTTGCGTTGTGCCGGTCAGCATGAACGCGCCGTGGCCGTCCTTCAAAAGCTCTATCTGGCGCTCGAAAAACTCGGCATGTGTTACCTCTTCGGCAGCGAGCTCTCTCCAGAGCCTGCTCTCATCCTGCCCTTTTAGCACGGCTGCAAAATGCGAATATATCTCGGCCGCGCACCGCTCGACATCGGCAAGCAGCTTTAGGGATTCGGTAAGGGTTTTTTTATCGCCATCCATGCTTTTACCTCGCTACACAGAGCATCTATCAGGCAAAAACAATTACACGGCCCCGACCCCGGACATAAATTCGATTCTCAAATATCGCGTCAGAATATAAGAGGAAGAAAGTTAAAACAAAAAAACAGCTGTAGCAATAAAAGACACCCTGCTCCGCATTACACTAAAAAACAACCTTGGCCAATTTTAACCACGGAATGTTCTTTATTACCACAAGTTAACATTAAATGCAATATCAAATACTTCGGAATTCTATAAAAAAAGTAACAACATCTTGGCCGGAAGGCGAAGCACCTCTGCCGGACGATGCGTTAGGCTGAGTGCTGCCTTGCCAGAGGCTGCTGATAAAAAGTCCTTGCTATCGTGCTTACGATCTCCATATGCTTTATGCAGTCATCTGTAAGCGCGCCAAGCCCTGTCTTTAATTCCGGCACGCTAATGGAGAGCACTCTCGCGATATTTCCTTCGTTCACAGCAGCCTCCATGGCCTGGGCAAGCGCTATGGCCTCTGCAGGCTCCAAATTTTTCTTCATGGCCAGCGGCTCGAGCGCATCGAACTGGGATGTAATCCTGTCCAACTCAGCCGATGCAACTGACGTAATCTCCCTTGCCTTAAACCCCGTGCTCCACTCTATAAGAGATGCGACCTCTGCCGCGTGCGTATCTTCTTCTTTCGCAAGGCTAAGCCATGCCTCGGAGCTGCCATCTTCTGCAAATTCCATTGCAAAATGCCTGTACACGGCTGCAGCGCGTTTTTCTATATGCAAAAGCTCTATTAATGCCTCTTCTACTGTCCTTCTTTTAGTCTGCATTATCCTGGATTCTCCTATCACTATAACGATTAAATGTCCTTATTTCGCCCCTGCCCAATAATGCGGACTAATCATACCCGATTTATCCATGTCTGTCAACTAAAAAAACTACCTCTTAGGGTAGTTTTTTTAACGGCAACAGAAATATCAAGAAAACCTTGCCGGCCGGCAGTAAGGCGCCCTATATGGCTGCCCTCATTTCGCCGACCGGCAAGGAAGAATCCGCGTTCACGGAAATAGAAGATAAAAACTCAAGATGTTTTTCGCAATCGTCTGTAAGGGATTTAAGGGCGCCGAGAAGTTCCGGCACGCTTACCGAAAGCACCCTTACGATATTACCCTCGGTAATGGAGGTCTCCACGGCAAGCGCTACGCCAACGGCCTCGGCAAGCCCGATGCCTGGCTTCTTCGCCGCTATCTCGAGCGCATCGATGCGGCCCAAGAGGCGTTCTATTTCGTCAGAGGCGGTTACGGTTACCTCGCGCCCGGCAACCGAGCCGAGCCACCTTAGCTGCGTTATAAGCAGATGCGCGTGCACGTCCTCTTCAACGGCAAGCCCTTCCCAGGCCTTTGAGCACGAATACCCTTTGAACACGGAGGCAAAATGCCTGTAGATTGAGCCTGCGCGTTTTTCAACATCCAATAAAGCCTTTAGCGATTCCTCGACAGTCTTCTTCCTTACCCGCATGAGATGTAGTGTCCTTTCCAGCGTTAGAGTGAGATGTCCACAAACAACCAGCCTACAGTGTCCGCAAAGTCGCAATGAATGATGAGCGGAAAAGTGTAGCAGACAGGTGGTTTGGTGTCAAGAGAAAAACTACCCGTATGGGTAGTTTTTTCAACGCCGTAAAAATATTCGCAAATAGTGCGTGGAAAGATACCGGCAAAATAACTGCGGTTATAAACAAAGCTTCGGCAGCGGCAAGCAAGGGCCGTAACATGGGCCGATCCCGGCCGATTTTAAAACCACAACAAAAAACCGCCCATTCAGGCGGTTTTCTTTCGAAGCAAACAAAAATCATTTATTACGAACAACCGTAAAAACTGGCGCCGACACGGCAGCGCTGTCCATACCGGCACCCTTGGCCTAACTATTTCAAATCGTACCCGTAATCCCTGGCAAGAGCAACCACCTTGCTTTTATGGCACACAGTGTCCTTTTGCATATTGGAAAATATCTTCGCAAGAGCATCCGAATACCCGGACAGTACCTGCATGAGCCCGGCCTCGAGAAGAGAAGACTCCAACTCAAACGTTATCTCGAAGGCCCTCTTTAAGTCCACGACGCCGCGCCTTATCTCACTCTCTATTTCTTCCATGCGGCCTAAAACAGCGTCCACGCGCTCTTTTACGCAATCCAGGGACGAAGGCTCCTTCAAAGCCTTATCGAAAATAAATGTGTTGAACCTGAAAAACTTCGCGTGCTCTTCCTCCTCTGCGGCAAGAGCGCTGAAAAACCCGCTCACCTCGCCGTTACCTGCAAAAAGCCCTTGCAGGGCGCGGTACACGCGCGCAGCCGCCAGCTCAAGTGACTCGCCGCACATGTGAAGCTCCTTCAGGTTTTGCCTGGCGTTAAAACCTGTTTTTCTTACACGCGAACCCATGTAAAACCGTCCGTTAGTAATCGGATTTGATACGAATCAGAGGAACATGGGACAGACCACCCATGTTACAGGATAAATAGTATCAAATTAGTCCTAAATTGTCAACACGTTATACTGCTCCGTAAAAACCTGCTTATCGGTAAACCGGAATATGTGGGCTGCGCTGTATGCGTCTTGGAAAAGATAATAAAAATTGCGTATTCATTGCCAGATATCCGAGCATGCAGCCGTAAGGTAAAGTAACTGCATGACGCGAGGGCGGGGGTATCTTTATTTAAAAACTATCCTCTTGAAAAACCTTTTGCCCGATTGTATGAGTACGTCCTTATCTGAGCCAAGCTCGGCCTTTTTATCGGTAGCCTTCTCGCCGTCTATCTTGACAGCTCCCTGCTCTATAAGGCGCATTGCCTCGGATGTCGATTTTGCAAGGCCGCTATCTGCCATTACCCTTGCAAGAGAAACCTTGCCGGAGGCCTTGCTTACTATAAACTCCTCTATCTCGTCCGGGATCTCTTTTTTTACGAAAAGATTATCAAATGCCTCCCGTGCCTTTTTCCCTTCGGCCTCGCCGTGAAATCTTGCGGTCAATTCCTCTGCAAGCTCTGCCTTGGCGGTCCTTGGATGAATAGCGCCGGATTTTATCTTCTCCGCCTTTTCAGGCTCGCCTCCAAGAAGCGCATAGTAGCGAAGCATGAGTTCATCTGATATGCTCATCACTTTACCGAATATCTCGGAGGGCTGCTCTGTGATGCCGATATAATTGCCAAGCGACTTGCTCATCTTCTGCACGCCGTCGGTGCCCTCGAGTAGCGGCATGGTGAGCACGCACTGCGGCTCCTGGCCCCACTCCCTTTGAAGTTCCCTGCCAACGAGCAGGTTAAAAAGCTGGTCTGTTCCTCCAAGCTCGATATCCGCCTTCAACACGACAGAATCGTAGCCCTGGAGAAGCGGATATAGGAACTCGTGCACTGCAATCGGCCGGCCTTCTTCGTAGCGCTTTCTAAAGTCGTCCCGCTCGAGTATTCTCGCAACCGTGTACTTGGACATCAGAGAAATCATGTCCTGCGGCTTAAGGGCGTTTAGCCACTCGGAGTTGAAAACAATTTCCGTTTTCTTCTCATCGAGGATTTTAAAGACCTGAGAGGTATAGGTCTTAGCGTTCCTTTCTACATCTGCCGAGGTAAGAGGTTTTCTCGTTTCATTCTTGCCTGTCGGGTCGCCTATCATGCCGGTAAAATCGCCAATCAGGAGAAGCACGTGGTGCCCAAGGTCCTGAAGCTCCTTTAGCTTTTGAATGAGCACCGTGTGTCCAAGGTGTAAGTCCGGGGCCGTTGGGTCAAACCCTGCCTTTACCCTAAGGGGCTTACCAGCCTCAAACGAGCGCGTAAGCTTTTTCAAAAGCTCTGCCTCGTTTATAAGTTCAAGAGAGTTGCGCTTGATTGCTTCAAGCTGCTTTTCGGGTTTATCGAATTTTGGCGCCACAAAAATTCATTCCTTTCAATTAGAAAAAGATAAATTAGATTAGCAAAAAAACAGCGCCATGTCCATCCGGGAAAACGCTGCATGCGCTACAGGCACAGGAACAAGGCATACGAACGCGGCGCCACGACCACAGCCGACAAAATACATATTGCTCGAAATAAAATCCATCGGACATAGACACAACCGCCTTTATAAGAATATGGTTAAAACTTGACTAAACTTTATCTGTTTACACGACATGGCTGCCTGAAATAGCTTGACTAAGCTAGCTGCATTTAATATAATTAATATAACTCTTGTTGGTTTAACCTTCCTGCTCAAGGGCTCTGCGTTGCAGCTTCGATATCTTTCATCCTGATTTTCAACACGTATTTTACTGGCAGCGGTTTTCTTCTTACGCCATACGGGACAAAAACGATGAAGAAGCTCCTCATACTCGAAGACAACAAGGAAACCAGACTGCTCTACGAAATCATGCTAAAGGAGTTTGAGCTGCGCATAACCCCGTCTGCAGAGGAGGCCCTATCGATAGTCGAAAAGGAGGGGGCTGATGCGGCAATACTCGACGTACGCACCTCTGACAAGACAATGGACGGCATAACGCTTGCCCACTTAATAGAGAGCCGCGGCATGAACATCCCAATCATCTTCATAACAGCATATGACAAGAACGAGCTCTCGCCTTGCAACAGGATGCGGCTAAAATACATCAAGAACCTGAAGCAATACAACGTAAAGCCGGTTACGCCAAAGGAACTGAGAAAAAAGATAGCAGCCATAACCGCATAAAGTCGGGTGCTACGGCCAGCTGCCTTACCCACTGCCTTACCGGGCAAAAAACAGCATCAATAGATATTTTTGTTTTATAACTTTCGGAAACAAACTATACCTGCAGCTATACCGTAATTACACAATGACGCGTGGCGGTATCTTCTGTAAACTTCCGCTTGACTTTCAGCGAATAATAGAGGATAATTTATGTCGTATTTATAGCTTTCAGTCATTAACCCAGACCAACGGCACCTCTAAACTTGCGGCGTTCTTTAAAACCGAACCCCGGGCGAAGTCGGTATGACAAGGCAAAAAAAGAAAATCCTTTTTCTCGACGACCAGGCGCACATGCGCAAGGTAATCCTCTACGCGCTAAAGGAGCACTTCGACCTGATTGTAACATCGAAGGCCGAAGAGGCCGTCTCTAAGATAAAAACCGACGATATAGACCTGGCGCTCCTCGACGTATACCTTCCCGGCGACACTGCCGACGGCATCGCTGTAGCGCACATGCTCGAAAAAGAACGAAATGATCTATCGATAGGATTCCTGACAGCCTATCCCCCGGAATCGCTCTCTGCCTGCGAAAGAAAGCGCCTCTCGCATATAAAGAACCTGAAGTTCTACAGCGTAAAACCGCAGACCCCGAAAGAGCTCATCGAAAAGATAAAAGGCGCAACCAACGCATAGGCGCCGAAGGAAACCGCGTCAGTGCTCCTCGACGTCCTTCCTGCATTTGGAATAAATATAGAGTCCGCCAAGAAATATCAGCACGAGAACGGCGTCGGCAAGCAGCACGGCAACGCCATGGCTCCATTCGGCCTCGCCAAGCCCTATCTTCATCTGCATTATGAGAACGCCCCTGATACTTGCTATTATGCCTATGTATATGAACGGGTTTAGCGAAAAAGGCCTTCTGTTTATCTGACGCGAGACCTGCCTGAAAAGCTCCATTATGATAAGAACGAACAGCAAATCGCTCACTATGTGCGGGATGGAGTGTCTGTCGCCCTGCAGAAAATCGGTAGCCCCCTCATAAAGAAGCAGTATGGCAACACATATTATGGCTATAGCAACGGCAAAGAGCACGATATCGTCTACTACTGCCGCGGCCCTGTTGGCAAAACCGCGTATTCCCTTGTTCATCAGCTCTGACATCGGTAAAACACCTCCCATTAAGTGCGCGCACCGGACGGGAACAATTGGCGCTGCCGGTAAAAACTACGCGATAAGCCGCCCTACATCGAGCAGCACCGTTAGCGCGGTTATAACAGCGAAAAGGATTATCCCTGCTACGGCAACAACTGCGTAGACCTTTTCTGGCACAGGCCTTTTTCCTATTTTCTCAACTGCTATAAGCACAAGCTGCCCGCCATCGAGCATCGGAAGCGGCAGCAAATTCATTATGCCAAGGCTCGCGCTAAGAAGCCCTGTAAAGAATAAAAACTCGTATGCGCCTTTGGAGAGCGCTGCCTTTGCCATTGCGGCTATGCCGATGGGCCCTGCTATCGAAGATGCTCCGCCCTCGGCGCCAAAAACTCCGGCAAGTGCCGCAAACGTGCCCTGCACTATACGCCATACCATTTCAACCGAGGCTGCGCCGGCATGAAATACGTCCATGCCCTTATAAAAAGCAAAGACCGTAAAAAAACAAATAGCAGCGAACGCGAGATTGAAAAGCGGCCCCGAAAAAGCGGTAAGGGCCCTACTGCCGGCAGAAGCGGCAAAATACTCGGCACCGTCGTCAGAACCGTCCTTTGAAAATCTCACGAACCCGCCAAGCGGAAGTAGGCGCACGGTAAACTCCGTCTCGCCGAGCCTGAAAAGGGTAATAAGGCGCGGGCTAAACGGGAACCCTAGCGAGAACTCGTAGACCTTTATCCCGGCCCTCTTTGCGGCAATATAGTGCCCAAGCTCATGCACGACAACGACCACTGAAAAAACGATTATGAACGCGACTATCGCGGTAATCATTTACTGCCTCCAAAACTATTTTAAGCGGCCTTTTCCTTTATCCTCGTAATCGAAACAGCCCTGCCGCTCTTTACATCCACCTTAACGAACACGCCCTGTAACTCGCTCTCGGTGCTCGCTATCTCCCACTTAACAGGCATACCGGTCAGGAACTTCTTTATGACAAGCTCCTTGTCAACGCCGATTACCGAATCAACCGGCCCGGTCATGCCCGCGTCCGTTATGAATGCCGTGCCTCCGGAAAGAACCGTTTCATCGGATGTCTGCACGTGCGTGTGCGTGCCGACAAGGGCGCTTACGCGGCCGTCGAGATGCCTTGCAAGAGCGCCCTTCTCACTCGTTGCCTCTGCGTGAAAATCGATGAAAATAACGGGCGTTTCCTTTTTAATCTCCGCCGCCATGCGCTCGGCGGCCTTGAACGGGCAATCGATGCTTTCCTTCATAAACACCCGGCCCGAAAGGTTTATGACGCCGACCTTTACCCCTGACGAAGAACTGAACACGCCGCAGCCCCTGCCCGGAACTGACTCCGGGTAATTCGCCGGACGAAGCAGCCGCTCGCACGAATCCATGGACTCGAGTATTTCCTTCTTATCCCAGATATGATTGCCGCTCGTAATGACGTCTATGCCGGAGCCTGTGAGGTCTTTATAGACCTCGGGAGTGATGCCAAACCCGGCTGCCGAGTTCTCGCCGTTTGCGATGATAAAGTCCGGCGAATAGCGCTCTCTAAGCCTCGGCAAGACATTATAAAAGACGTTCCTGCCGGGCTTGCCGATTATATCTCCGATAAACAGTATGCCAAACAGTCCGTCGCCCACCGGATACTACCTCGCAAACTCGGTTGACCGGGTCTCGCGTATGACGGTTACCTTTATCATGCCGGGGTAAGTGAGCTCTTTTTCTATCCTGTTTGCTATGTCCTTTGATAGAACCGTTGCGTAGTTGTCATCTACCGAATTGCTCTCGACAAGGACGCGAACCTCTCTGCCGGCCTGAAGCGCGTAGGACTTCTCGACACCCTTAAAGCTGTTGGCTATCTTTTCGAGGTCTTCGAGCCTCTTTATATAAGCCTCATACATTTCTCTTCTTGCTCCGGGGCGCGCGGCGGACAGGGTGTCGGCTACCTGCACAAGTATGCCGAGTATCGCCTCCGGGTTCTCGTGGTGCTGCCCGATTGCGTCAATCACGTTTTGCCTCTCGCCGTACTTCTTGGCAAGGTCGGCTCCGATTGTCGCGTGCGAGCCCTCGACCTCGTGGTCAACTGCCTTGCCTATGTCGTGAAGAAGCCCGGCCCTTCTCGCAAGTTTTGTCGGAAGCTTGAGCTCTGCGGCAAGTATGCCGCAGATAAACGAGACCTCAAGTGAATGCGCGTACACGTTTTGTCCGTAGCTTGTCCTGTATTTGAGCCTTCCGATGAGCTTTTGTATCTCAGGGTGTACGCCGTGGAGCCCGGTATCGAAGACCGCTCTTTCTCCGGCCTCGACTATGGCCTTCTCGACATCCGCCTCGACCTTGGTTACAAGCTCCTCTATCCTTGCCGGATGAATTCGACCGTCCTGAATAAGGCGCTCTATGGCGCGCTTGGCGACTTCCCTTCTAACCGGGTTGTGGCCGGAAAGAATAACCGCCTCCGGAGTATCGTCTATTATAATGTCTATGCCCGTAGCAGCCTCTATGGCGCGTATGTTTCTTCCCTCTCTGCCGATTATCCTGCCCTTCATCTCATCGCTTGGAAGATGCACTACCGAGACCGTCTTCTCGGCAACGTACTCGCCTGCATAGCGCTGTATGGCAAGGGCGATGATGTTTTTCGCCTTCTCGTCCGCCTCGGCCCTTGTCTCTTCCTCTATCTTTTTAAGGAGCTTTCCGGCCTCTATCTTGGCCTCTCCCTCCATGGCGTCTACGAGTGTCTTCTTCGCTTCCTCGGCACTCATGCCCGATACGGCCTCGAGCTTTCTCTTCTGCTCCTCTATGGCCGCCTGCGCCGCCTTTTCCGCCTCTTCGAGCTTTTTTTCCTTAGTAGCTACGTCGCGTTCCTTTCTTTCGAACTCAGCCTCTCTTTTCTCTAGCCCGTCGACCTTCTTGTCTATCTGCTCTTCCTTGTTAACGAGCCTTTTCTCGATGCTCTGTATTTCCTTTCTCTGCTCCCTTACTTCCTTATCGAACTCCTGCCTGCCCTGGAACAAGAGATCCTTGGCCTTAAGTTCGGCCTCCTTCTTTATCCTCTCTGCGTCTCTCTTTGCATCTTCAACAAGCGCCTCGGCTGCATCGTTTGCAGAGGCAAGCTTTGCCTCGCTCATCTTTTTTCTAAGGATAAACCCTATTACAACGCCTATCGCGATACCTGCCAGGACCGCTATAATGAAAACTATATCCGAAAATATCATGGTGAAAACTCCTTTCAACCCTTTTTATTGTGCAATCAAAACTCGCGGGCAACCCTGACTACCCGCTTCTCCGTTACGATGACGTCGAGCCTTACGTCATGGGGCTCGAGCCCTATGTCTTCACTGACGACCTGGAAGTCGTAAGCGAGCGCCGCCTTGATGCAGTCCGCGCCCTTTAGCGCCGCATCGTAGTACCCGAGCCCGTAGCCGACCCTTGCGCCCAATTCATCGAAGACGAGCCCTGGAACAACGGCACAATCGAGTTTAGAAGCCTCTATGCCCGGCATTCCCGGCGCCGGCTCTGCTATGCCGTAGCGCCCGCTTACGAGCTCATCTAACGATCCAACGCGGCAAAACGTTATGCCGCCCCTCTTCTCCGTCCGCGGATAGAACACCTCTTTGCCGTCTTTGATAGCGGCCTCGAAGAGCTCTTTTGTCGAGACCTCATTCATGACACCCGAGTACAGGGCTATCCTCCCTGCCCCGGCATATTCCGGCAGTACGAGAAACGCCCTTGTAATGGCACGGCTTAAGGCGCGCACATCGGATAACAACATGGCCTTACGCGCAGCGCCAAGCTTTGCTCTAAGCGTTTCCTTTTTTTCTCTGGCCTGATGAACAGCCGCGTCCGTACGCGACATGGCGTCGTGCCGGGGGCTCGTGGAAAAGGCTATAAGGTATATCTTGAATCTGCGGGTTATACGGTACGCGGCGAAAAACCCATCGCCGCCTTTACGTCAAACACCGGTTTTATGCTGCCGTTATATTTTCCAACCTCGCGATTTTTAACGCCGCCGCTTTTTACCCGGGCACGCCCGGACAAAGAAGCCAACCAAACCGTCCCGTAAGTTATCCGCAATTTCAATCTTTTTCCCCGCGAATGCCGTGTGCGGCACATTTTGAACCTGTATGAACAGGTGGCCGCCGGTGGTAACCTCTTTCGACGTCCCGTAAAGGGCATGCCGTCCAAGGACAGAGCCAGCTGCCTATTTTAGAGTATTGGTTCTAAAATACAGCCGCTATCACCAACACCGCAGGGAAGCTTTTCAAAAAAACAACCCGCTTCAAGATACCTTTTTTTCGAGTTGATCCACAAGTTCGCCCGATCTCTTCTCCAGCCTCTCGAGTTCGGTCTTGACCTTTACGAACTCTCCGGCCAGATTAAGCGCAACAAGAAGCGCTAAATCGAGCGTTGCCACCGCTTTTGTAGTTCCGCGCACTTCCTCTATCGTCCTGGCGAGGCACTCCTCGACGGCCTTTATATATTCCTCGCTCTCATCGCTCGTAACAGCGAGCTTATGCCCGAGTATGCTTAACTCAACCACTCTTTTCACGAGCGACCTCAAACGTTTTGGATAAGACCGTCAAGCCTGCTTAGCAACCCTTCGACCTTTTCCCTTACTGCCCCTTTCTCCTTTTCGTATTTTTTAACCCTGTCTCTGAGTTCGGCTCTCTCCGTGTCTTTACGCCCAAGTACTTCACGAAGCGCGGCCTTATCGGCCTCGAGCGAGGCGCAAAGCTTCAGAAGATGCCCTATCTTTTCCTCTAACGCGTCAAACTTCTGCATCTTACCCCTAAAAGCGGCGGCATGATAAACCGCCCTTTTAATCTGAATATATAATACGACTTTAAGGTATCTCTGTCAAGTCCTTGTAATAAGAAGCTATTTCATAAAAAAGCAGCGCCGCAACCCGAAAATAACAAAAAAAATGCCTGCGCGGCTTTGGGCTGCGCAGGCAACGGAAGACAAAATTAAAACGCACCGAATATCAAGGCCAAGTTTAGCCCCGGCAAGGCTCAGTACGCGTAAAGATTTCCGTAAGGCCTCTGGGATACGGGTAAAAGCTTCTTAAAGGGCTTCTTCATCACATCGGCAAGGTTGAGGCCAAAGTCCTTACAATAGTCCTCGAGATATTCCTTAAGAAGCTTATCGTCCTCCTCATCGGTCGCCATGATGCCGACTTCAGCGCCGCAAAGGTCCTTATCTATGTCGCCCCTTACATATATGACGCCGCCGTGCATGCCTGTGCCAAGATAATCGCCTACTATAGCCTCATTAGCCTTCAAATCCAGGCCAAGCAGTATAAGCACGCCTCCGGCCATGTACTCGCCAAAGAAATCTCCCGCCGAGCCGCCGACAATCACGACCGGGACCTGCTTCTTATACCCCTTCATGTGTATGCCAACGCGGTACCCGACACTTCCGCGCACGTGGAGCTTGCCGCCCCTCATGCCGTAACCAAGCACGTCTCCTGCGTTTCCTTCGACGATAACCTTGCCGCTGTTCATCGTATTGGCAATGTTATCCTGCGCATTGGCCTTTATCCTAAGCTCAGGGCCGTCCATAAAAGCCGCAAGGTCGTTACCGGGCACACCCTCGACGGTTATATTGACCTTCTTTCTTATGCCGTCGCCGATATAGTACTGCCCGTTGACGTTTTTAAGGATTATCTCCTTATCGCCTTTTTCAACGGCCTCTCTGACCTTTGCATTCAACTCGCGGTAATATACGCCTTTTGCGTCTATCGTGCTCATGTGTTTTTTACCCGTGCCTTATTATTTATCTGCCTGCGGCCTTTACGCCGAGTATATCGAGTGTCGCCGTATCGAGCCCCACGCCGCGAAGCCTCTCACGGCTGCCCCTTAAGCTCTCTACCGCGTTCACGCCAAGTGCGCCGAGTATTTCCTTAAACTCATGGCTCCATGCGTGTATTAGATTAGCAAGCCTCTCGGCAAATATCTCGGGATCGAGCCTTGCCGTAAGCTCCGGCCTCTGTGTGGTAATGCCCCAGGAGCAGTTGCCTGTGTAACACTTGCCGCACACCGTGCAGCCCATTGTAATGAGCGCTCCTGTTGCTATAGCTACGGCATCGGCGCCAAGCGCAATTGCCTTTACAGCGTCGGCTGCGCTTCTTATGCCACCTGCCGCGATTATAGAGGCCTCGTTCCTTATACCCTCTTCCCTTAGCCTATCGTCCACTGCCGCAAGGGCATGCTCTATCGGTATGCCCATGTGGTCCCTTATCGCCACGGGCGCGGCCCCTGTGCCGCCTCTAAAGCCGTCCAGATAAACAATATCCGCGCCTGCGCGCACAATGCCAGAGGCTATTGCCGCTACGTTATGCACGGCCGCTATCTTTACGGAAACTGGCTTATAGTTCGTTGCTTCTTTTATCGCGTATATGAGCTGCCTTAGATCCTCTATCGAATATATGTCGTGCTGCGGAGCAGGACTAAGCGCGTCCGTGCCGACCGGTATCATCCTCGTCTTTGCGACCTCGAGCGGGATTTTCTCTCCGGGCAGATGGCCGCCTATTCCGGGCTTAGCGCCCTGGCCTATCTTTATCTCGACAGCCACACCTGCGTTAAGATAATCCGGGTTAACGCCGAAACGTCCGGAAGCAACCTGCACGATTATGCTGTCCTTATAAGGAAGGAGATCTTCATGCAACCCGCCCTCTCCGGTGTTCATCAGTATGCCGCACTCCTTCGCGGCCATGGCAAGCACCTTCTGCGCGTTAAGGCTTATGGAGCCAAAGCTCATGGGAGAGAATATAAACGGCAGTTCTATCTTGATTTGCGGCGGCATCTTTGTCTTGACCTTCAAAGAACCGTCCTTGCCTCTCTCTACCTCCACCTTCGACGGCTTCTTACCGAGATAAGTCCTAAGCTCCATCGGCTCCCTTAGCGGATCGATGGAAGGGTTCGTGACCTGGCACGCGTCTAAAAGAAGATTATCAAAGAGCACGGGATAGGGCATATCGCTTCCCATGCCGGTTAGCGGCATGCCGCCTGTCTCCGCCTGCTTCTTTATGTTCCTGATATTATAGTAGCCCCAGTTGGCGTTAGACCTAAAACGCGTTGGGTTGTCCTTTATCTCGATTGCCTCGACCGGGCAGTAGTGGTAGCAGCGAAGGCACTTCACGCACTTCATCGTGTCGATAAGCACGCGGTCCCCGCCCCACGAATACACGCTCCAGCCGCAGTTATGGATGCATCTCTTACACCTGATGCATTTGTCTGTATCTATCGTCGCCAGGAACTCCGGCGGCGCAAGACTCTTGAACATGTTCTTGGCCTCTCTTGTAGTTAGTACCCTGTAATTTTATAAAGCGCGTAAAATACGCAAAAATCTGTCTCTTGAAAAAATCTGCAGCCCTTACTTTTCAAACTCCACTATGACCGGGTTTCCGGCCCTCGGTGTCCAGACCTTATCCAACTCAGGTGTTATTTCCCTTATTGCGCTCTCCTCACTCGCCATGTAGACAAAGTCGCCCTTTTCTGCGGCAACAAGCGGCCTGAGCTTAATTCTGTCGTTTATACCGACAAGCCCGCCGCTGTGGCCAAAGAGTATCGAGAACGGGCCGTTTAAAAGCGCGCTTGCGTAAGTTTGGCGAAGCGCGGTAAATGCCTCGCGCTCTGCCTCGGGCATCTTGTCTATGTTCTTCCAAAACGGCGCGGCAAGCACCGAGCACGCTGTCTTTATATCGAGCCCGTGCCTTCTTATAAGAAGGTCGAATGTATAGGCCGCGACCTCGGTATCCGTTAAAAGCGTTAGCTTATAGCCATACATCTCGAGATAACGCTTGTTGATGCCGTAGCTCGATATCTCGCCGTTATGCACAATCGACCAGTCAAGAAGCGTAAACGGATGCGCTCCGCCCCACCAACCGGGCGTATTGGTCGGGAACCGGGTGTGACCGGTCCAGATGTAGCCGCTGTATTCATCTAGCTTAAAGAACTTTGCTATGTCTATGGGGTTACCGACACCCTTAAAGGCGCCCATGTTTTTACCGGAGCTGAATATATACGCGCCCTCTATCTCGGAGTTGACCTTCATGACCGTTCTAACGACAAAGTCGTCTGCGGTCTGGCCGCCTCTTAGCATTGTCTTATCGGGCTTTACGAAGTACCTAACAAGCATCGGACTGATTACGATGTTCTTTACCGGTGCCGTAGGTATTTCCTCTATCTTCTCGATATCGTAGTTGGCCTTGAAAAAGTCCTCGGCCTCCTGCTTACTCGACGAGAAATCGTACATCACGTGGAAGGCGTAGCAGTCCTCGAACTCCGGGTATATGCCGTATGCCGCGTACCCGGCGCCAAGGCCGTTACCCCTGTCGTTCATAAGGCAAAGGGACTTGGTGATGTAGCTGCCGTCCACCTTCTTTCGCTTCCGGTTTATGAGGCCTGTTAAGCCGCAGCCCGATATGTCTTTCTGGTAATCGTGGTTCATGTTAAAAGGTTCTCCTTCTAAAGAAACGCCTCTCGCGGCGCGTCACGCCGCGCTTTTTTTCTTGGCCTTGTATATCTCTACCATCTTTAAAAACTCATCCATCCCGGACTTCGAAGGCTCCGGAAGCCCGAGCTTCTTTCTTGGCGGAAGTGCCGGCTCTCCAAGCTTTCCGGTCTTTGCAAACATCTCGTAGCCGCGCTTTACCTGGGCCGGGTGCACGCCCTTCTTTGTCGCGTAGAGGCGCATCGCTGTCATTGCGTTCTCGAAGCCGTAGTGCTGGTAGCATATCTCAACGCAGTGATGGCACTCGAGACACTGCCATATGCTCTTCGAATCGACCCACTTATCGTGCTCCCCTTTGACTATGTCCTTAACAACGGCCCTCGGGTCGTAGCCCTCTATATGGAGGCACGCCGGGCAAAGGTTATAGCACGCGCCGCACTCTGCGCATTTTTCCAAAAGCTTCATATTAAGCGTTGATTCGAGCATCATTATCCCCCCTTATCCCCTAAAAGGCCCCTTCCATGTTCATACCGCCCTCGAGCGTCGAGGCTGCGTTCTTTTTCTCCATCGCATTCCACTTCTCGAGAAACGGCGCCACGTCCATCCTGTGTCCGTCCATGCCGAGCTCTTCTGGCTTATAGCCCATGGCAAGCCCTAGAAGGTCTGTAAAATAAAGTATCGGGATGCTTAGCTTCTCGCCGTCCCTTGCCATGAGGAACTGATTATTGTCGAACTGCAAAAAGCACGACGGGCAGCAAAGCACCATGGCGTCCGCGCCTATGGCCCTTAATTCGTTTAGCTTAACACGCGCCATGTTCAGGGCTGCGTCGTGCTGGTCCACTCTATCGAGGCTCTGGCCGCAGCACTTAAGCTTGTTTAAATAACTAAGGCTCTCTGCGCCAAGCGCGCGTACGAGGTTATCGAACTTCTTTGGCTCAAGCGGGTCGTCGTTCTTTAGCGCGTGAGACGGCCTCATCATATGGCAGCCGTAGTGTATGCCTATCTTCATGCCCTCGAAGCCGCGCTTTATCTTCGCCTTTATCGCGTTTATGCCTACTTCGTCGTGGAAAAACGGCACAAGGTGCTTAAGAGAAGCAGTGCCATGGAACTCTCTGCCTATTTCCTTTAGAATCGAATTTACATCCGCTTCTTTCTTCGCATCTCCGTGGAGCTCGCCCTTAACGGTTGCGAGGTTCGAAACACATCCGGTGCACGGGCTTACTATGTCTACACCTTCTTTTTCCGCAACGGCCATGTTCCTTGCGGCAGTAAGGAGCCAGAGCCCGTGGTCAACGTTATTTACAAGCGACTTCTCCGGACAGCACGTAAAGCCGTCTATATCCCTATACGGAAGGCCAAAGCCCTTTAAAACCGTTCTTACCGATTTCTCTATAAAAGGGAAGCGCGCCTGAATGGTGCATCCCCAGAATATCGTAAAATCCTTCATTTCAAACCTTCTTTCAAAAGCGGCAAAACGCGGCCTCCTTTTATGGTATCAAAGGAAAAGGCCGCGGCCGTTGGTAAAACCTTCACTCAGTCCCGTGAAAAAAAACAGGCGGGTTTAAGTTCCCCCGGCTGACCCCGATTATGCCGGCACGCATGCCGCGGTCGGACAGACCTCGGCGCATTTGGCCGAATCGAAGTGCCCCTTACAGTCGATGCAAACCTTCGGGTCTATGGAATAAATGGGGTCGCCCTCGCTGATAGCGCCCACAGGGCACTCGGGCTGGCATACGCCGCATGCTACGCAATCTTCGGTAATCTTGTGAGCCATGATAGAGTCTCCTCTTTACGTTTTTTACACACAAAAGCCTGTGGCTTTATTTGTGTATACTGTATCCATTATAATACTCCTCATCAAAATAAAAGACAAGTGTTTTTTTGCTGCAGGCGGCTCTCCGGCCTTTGACGGCGCGACATGTACCGCTATAGTGTGCAAATCAAGCCCGAGGGCCGAAGGCGGGGCGTAGGCCGGGCCTTTACGCGTTCTATCGAGGCCGATTGGATTAAATAAAGTATCGTCAGCCACGATGCTGCCGTTTACTGTTTTTATGCCGGATTTCAGCATGTCTTTTACCGCATTCCTCAAGTCCGCTTCCGATAACAACGCATTGCCGCGGCCTGTTAGGTATAGGTTGCCGTTTAAGACGGTGTTCTTAAGTTTGGCGTCGCGGCTGATGTATGTGGTCATGTCGATTTTATTCGCGTGTTCGAGCGAAGCGCCTGAAGTAAATAGCTTTACGAGCGAGGCAGGGGTAAGCCCGCTTGCGCTCTCTGCAGCGCGGCTGCCTGACTTTGCGTCGTATATAAAGCTATTTGTATTTATGTCCATTACGCTCATGCTCCACTCTGCGCCCTCGGGCAAAAGCCCTTTTAACCGCTCCTCAAGCTCCGCGCCCTTGCCTACGGCAACTGCCGGAAGCAGGAATAATGCCGTAACAAGCAAATAATTCGTAAACCTCTTTTTCCGCATTCGTCATATACATTGTGTCGGTTTACTTCACGTTTTACTATCTATCACCCATCAAAAGCA
>JAOUFM010000009.1 GCA_029858205.1 Deltaproteobacteria bacterium
CGAGTTCTTTTACCGTATAGCTCTTGCCTTGGAACTCGAGCCTTTCTCCGGCGCTTCTTTCGGATGCAAGGAGCCTTAGCTCTCCCACCGGGAACTTTCTCTCGGCAAGAATCGAGAGCATTTCCTGGCCAACAACGCCGGTAGCGCCAACGACTGCCACGTTATATGTTTTCTTCTTTCCCACTGATGTTGCCTCTCCCTGTGAATTAGTATATGTTGCCGGAAAAAACCGTTACAATATAATAGGATACACTTAGAAGAGGTAGGTTTTCAACTGATTTTTATTATAAATAGCAGGATACGGGAAACGGCAGCCACCACATCACTTCCAATCACGCAACGCTTCGTACATAACATAGCATAACGGAGCAGCTACCAACAGCCCCCACACCAGTGTCTGCCAGGGAAAAAAATCATACCCCTGGATATAAACGAAATGAAGCATGGGTTCTGTCATCCAGATAGCGGCGATGACACAAAACAACAGAACCACGGCAGCTGTTTTAATGATTTTCTTCATACAGGTAAAACAGGCCGACACTGAGCTTACGGGCCCAACAAGCCGCCTGCTGCCTTATTTTACCGGCCCGGAAGAGACAGGCTTAACCTTGCCCGACATGGCGTCTTTTAGAAAGTTAACCATGTCGCCGTTATTTTTTCTTCTTTTAGCGATGTCCAATGGTGTTTCGCCGTACTTGTTTTTTGCATTCACATCCGCACCATTTACTATCAGTAATTTGACAATATTTTTACGCCCCTCATTAGCAGCAACATGCAGCGGTGTTCTGCCGAACAGCATAACAGCATTTACATCTGCACCTCTACTTATCAGCAATTCAACAACGTCTTTATGCCCCTCTTTAGCAGCAGCATGCACCGGGGTTTCGCCAAAAATTCCCCTGCCGTTTACATCAGCGCCCTTACTTAATAATAATCCGGCAACTTCTTTATGCCCCCCTGCGGCAGCATAATGCAACGGCATACGGCTGTTCTCATCCTTTGCATTCACATCCGCACCAGCCTTTAAAAGCGCCTCGACCTTTGCCTTGTCTCCAGCCCTGGCAGCGTCATGAATCTCGCCGGCAAATGACTCCCGTGCCGTCAGGGCAAGAACAACGACAGCAGCAAGCATTATACCAATGAAGTGTTTTTTCATAACGGGTTCCTCCGTAACACAGTAAAAAAACCGCAAGTCTGTCCCGTACTTGATACGGGGCGGGAATGATAGACAAGAGAGACGAGATTGCTTCGGCCTGCGGGCTCGCAATGACAGATTCCACAACCACCACACAAGCCGCCAGGAAAGTTTTACCTAAACATAAACCCGCGGGCCTGTCCTGAACTTGATTCAGGATTGGCCGTTGGGCGAGGCGCGCGGGGATATTTTCATACCTATATAGGCCGCCAGGAAAGTTTTACCTAAACATAAACCCGCAAGTTGGCAGTTAGGCGAGGCGCGCGGGGATTTTCGACCGCAGGCGTATCACGTCAGATACGTCGAGGATCGAAAATTCACGCGCAACGAAGCATCACGGCCAAATCGCGGGTTTCATCAAATCTACTTCTTCGTTACCTTCGCGTCCTCGATGATAACGGCATAAAAATACCCGCCGCCAAAGTCCTTATCAGCCGCAAGCGTGCCTGTCACTGTTACAGTGTCGCCTGTATTCACATTCTCTGCGCCGTCGGTCGTGGCGGTCAGGTCGTTCGTACCCGGCTTGCCGGTGCCGTCCTGCACGTGCACCCACGTCTTGCCCATTATGCCGCGGCTTATCTTCGCAACCTTGCCCGTTACCGTAACAGTAGTCTTATTTAGCTTTGCCTTGTTGGCATAGGCCTCTTCTACCGTAATGCCCTTTTTCGAAGGCTTTGCCGCTGCCTTATCCGAAGTGGCCGCCGGTTTGGCAGCCGCAGGCTTTGTCTCCGCCGCCTTTTCCCCTGCAACAGAAACTCCGGTTACCGCAAACACAAACGCTGCTATGACCGCAAAAAACATGGATACTCTCATCTTTGTTGTTCCTCCTGTAGTAAAGTGTGGGACGGTTAAGCGTAACATACGGGCAAAACATAGTCCATATTTATCAAATAGCAGGCCGCAAGGCGGCACTCTGCGCCCCACTAAAGGTCACAGGGCGTTACGGCAATATATTCGCGGCGCGCCTTTTCAAGCGGAAGCTCGGCGGCCTCAAAATCAAAACGCTCAGGCTCGTTTACCCAAGGCGCGTCGTAATCATCATACTGTATGTAATTTCTGCTCTCACTTATGCTAAAGGCCTTCACGAGCTCAAGCGCCTTGGAATCCACAATCTTATAGGTGAGATACACTCTCCTGTGCGTCTCGGTCATACGCCTACCTTTCAAGGCACCATCTTCTTCAATGAACGTGCCATTAAGAGTAAAGTCGGAATAGACAACCTTGAGCATACCGTCTTCATAGGTGACATAGTAGCCATCGTTCCATATATCACTCCACCCGGCATGCCCGCTTGCGCTGCACCGCCAAAAAAGTATCATATCAGGACTGCCCTTTACAAACACCTTATGCCCATACACCGTGTGGCTGCCGTTCCCGCCACTTATGCTGTTCCAGGTAACAAAAATAATATCGGGGTTGCCGTGCAACAAATAAGCTTTAGAATCCATCACTCCGTAATACATATTGTCGCCCTCAGGGCCTTTCTCGTCATAATACTGCCTGCCTATCTCGACCTTATCCCCGCCCTTGAGCGTTATGCCTGCGATGTAACTCTCACCTTCCTGCATATCCCCTTCCTTACGCCACTTTCTATACCACATATCGAACTTAAGCTCCGATGAAGGCTCTTCTGCATAAGAACCTCTCCATGGACGATAATGCTCGAAAGAAAATTCGAACTGCTTATTCTTGCCATCGGACCAGAGCCCCTTCATTATGCGTCCGTCCCATATCCCTTCAAATGTCCCGGAGTACTTACCGCCGGGTTTGCCGAACTCCTTGATGCGCACAAGGCCTTCCCTATCCACAGTGCCGCGCACGGGTATTTCCTTGCCAACGCTGGTATAATAATAAACACCGGTGAGATCGCTACCGTTAATTCCAAGTTTCATACGTATATCGTACTTACCGTCTATCTTGCCGGAAAACAAATGCCTATTTTCATCTATATCCAGGTACTCAGGATACTTGGCATAAAAGGCCCTGCTTTTCCTGCTCACTTCAAGATAAGAGGTGTCATAGGTCTCGAGGAGCAGCAAAACCCCTTTAAAAAGCTCGGCCTCGGTGCCGTCTATGGTGCGCCTTACCCAAAACTTGCCCTCAGGCCTCCAATCCAAAAGACTGGACAACCGTTTGTGCGCCACAAGCGGCTTATTCTGTCCCTTTAAATCGGCAAGCAGAAGCTTATAATCCGGGTTGGAGACAAGCCATTCATGGGACTCGTAATACTTGCGCACATCCTCCCTAAGATTCACATCATAATTGAACTGTGTCGCCCGCCTGAAGACTGGGTTCTTTGCCGCCGGAACGAAGTTCTTTCTAAGCCAAACGACAAAATCCTTATTATAATGGCGAAAGTCGTCTTCCGGGGCAAGTTTCATCCCATCCGGGTTCGGCTTTGGCACGAACATCGGCATACCGGCAAAATTTTCCATGTCAGGAATAAATTTCTTAAAATAACAGGACAAACCCTTTGCGCTCGCCAGATTACGAACGCCGTTAATCATGCAAACCTTATCCCCGCGCATTTCCTTCCACATCCTGACGGCGATTCCGTCCGACCCTCCGCTAAAAGTAGTGTCGGCCAGGACATATCCGGCAAAACACAGGCAAAACACGACCGTAGCGGCCAGGATATTCCAAATCATCGTTTTTCTCGTCATGATGAGAACACCTCCGTTTTGTCGTGCAACGGTAAATTCGATTTTAAAGAAGTCTTTTCTGGTGCGACGAAGGCGCGGCAGGCTTGGATGCCTCGGCGACATCGGTCTTCTCATCCGTTCCCGAAATGGGCATCTCCCCTGCCGAGGCAACCGAGGAGATAAGCTTGTCGTTCATGCGCTCGAGCCGCTTTTGCGCCTCTTCGTGCTTGCCTCTGGCATTCGATATGTGCTTACCGACTATCTCGAAGTCGTCGGCGAACTTGGCAAAGTCGTTCTTTAGGGATTCGATGTGCTGCAGTATTGCCTGCGCCCGTTTGCCGACCTCGAGCCCTCTGAGGCCAAAAAGTATGGTCTGCAGATACGCGTAGAAACTGTTTGGGGATACGGGAATGACGCGCTTACCAAAGGCGTACTGCGCAATCGAGCCCTCGCCGCTTGCCTCTTCCTTTATAATCGTCTCGTAGTAGACATTCTCGGCAGGCACGTACATGAGGGCGAAGTTAAAGGTGCCCTCATCCGGGAGGATGTAGTTTAGCGCAATCTCGTCGATGCGCTTTTTTACGTCCTTTACAAATACTTTTCGCGCGGCCTGTTTGTCCTTATCGTTCTCGGCCTCGACCATCTTCTTGAAATTTTCGAGCGGGAACTTAGAGTCAACGGACACAATGCCGCTGCTCATCTTGACTATCGCGTCAACGCGCGCGCCGGTGCGAAAGGTATGCTGCAGAGCGAAGTTCTCCTTTGGAAGTATCTGAGAGAGAAGGTCTCCGAGGAAGAACTCCCCAAGCTCTCCCCTTAGCTTCGGCGCCCGGAGAATTTCCTGCAGGCTCGCGATGTCTTTACCCACCTCGAAGACCTGTTCCGTGGCCTTACCAAGCGCGCCAAGCGATTGCTTCACTTCGCCAACAACCCTGGCTGCGTTGTCCATCCTGTCGTTTATCTGCCCTGTGGAAGATTGTATCTGCGTTGTTACCTTGGAGAGTTGGTCGTTTACCTGCGCGGTAATGCGCGAGAGCTGGTCGTTGACGAGTGTGGTCTGCTTAAAAAACGAGTCGCTAAGCTCTTTTCTTAGCGACTCGTTCTCTGCCTTTAGCGATTCAACTGCCTTTAGCGACTCTGCCGCTGTCGTGTCGTCCTTTTTCCTCAGCACCGCCACCAAAACAGCGATGACGGCCGCGAACATCAGGATAAGAAGAACGATTACGGCATTTTCCATCTAAGCCCTTCTTTCCCTAAACTCGCGAGCCTGGTGCACGAATGCCTCAAGCCTTGTCTTGGCGTTCGTGTCCTCTATGCCCTCGTAAACCATGTTCAGGTACGGGATGTTGTTGTTATCTTCCTTGACCTTCTTGAGTAACCCGTTCACTACCGTTCCGGGCATGCAGGTAAAGGGCATGACGTTCACAATACCGCTTGCGCCGTTACGGATATAGTCCATGACCTTGCCGACACTAAGTGTTGTTTCACCCTCGAACGAGTCGTGCACATACGGCGAGGCAAGCTCGAGTATCTCGCCTGTCCTCGGCTCATGGCCGTGCCTTAAATCTCCGTTAAAAGCTCCGAGGAGCTTATCCTCGAACCTGTGCTGGAAGTAATCGTTAAAGATGGTCTTAAAGTAGTTAGAGTAGCTCTTTAAGTTCCAGTTCTTTCTCTTGGAAACGAAGTTCTCGTAATATATCCACTCTGCAACCGGCGGCAGCATGACCTCGGCGCCCATGCCCTCGAGCGTGGTTATGAGGTTCTCGTTACTAAAGCGGTTGCACCTTACGTATATCTCTCCGACAACTCCGACAAGCGGCCTCTTACCTACATCGTCTGTCACCGCTATGGCGTTGAATGCGTCCTTTGCGGCCTTGAGCTCCTCTACCGGCAGCCTCTTTGCCTCTATTGCCTTGCATACCTTGTTGAGTTGTTCCCAGTAAACCTTATCGGTCTCGCCCTTATTTTTCTCGTATGGACGGACTTCCCTGAGCTTCTTCTCGAGTATGTCTATGGCAACGATACCCCACCAGCCAAGCTTGGGGAAATCGCTTGCAACAACGCCGAGTTCCTTATAGAACTTTTCATCCTGATCGGGCGCGAATATCGGCACATCCTGGTACCCGAGCTCATCGAGTATCATTCGCTGATAGCGGTTATACTGCCCGAAACGGCACGGGCCGTTCCCTGACGGCATGAAGAACGCGGTCTTGTCCGGCTCAAAGCCCTTGGCTGTGACGAACTTCACCATGTCTCCGGTTGTAAGGATTGCGGGGTAGCATTCTCTTCCGGAGGTATAGCGGCGTCCAAGCTTCAAGGACTCCTCATCCGGCATGGGCATGACGATTGCGTCTATGCCGCAGGCCCTGAATGCCGCCGCAAGCCCGTGCGCGCCGTCCGACATGTTCGGGATGTAGAGCCTTTTGCTGATACCGGTTCTCTTTACGGCATCGGCCTTGTCCTCGACCTTGCCAACTCTGTTTTTTACGTTCCTAAGGCTGTCGAGATATGCCTCGCACCTTGTGATAGCGCCCGCGTCAGCTGAGTGCTCGTCTATCTCGAGCTGCAAAAACGGCTTACCGCCGCCGGCGTCTTTATAAAAATGCGTTATGAACGAATCCGGGCCGCAGCCGAAGTTCGTTATATATACGGAGAAGAGCCTTGGGTCTTCCCTTAGAAGCTTCGCTACCGCAAGAATCCTCTGCCCGCTCTTCCAGTACATGTCCTCGGCAAGCACGTCGTCAACTGCCTCGTCAACAGGGAGCATGTCAAACGGGATAGCGAGCGTGCCCAGGTCGGCAAGGCGCTGCGGCAGCTCCAGGTTTATTCCGGGGTCAACGGTATTATATGTCCTACCGACTATTACGAGTGCCGTGTCGGTCGGATTAAGAGAAGCTATGGCCTCTTTACCGCGTTCAACCATCATGCGCCTGAACTCGGACTGCGCGGCAAATGCGGCGTCAAGGGCCGAGTCCATCTCCGAGCGCGACCTGCCAAGCTCATCGCACATCACGTGGAACTCTTTACGCAGGTTTTGCATGCTCTGGTTAAAGTGAATGACCGGCATGAGCACGGAAACGCCGTCCTTCGCAAAGTCGAATGCGGCCTTGGAGAGATACGGCATGCTCTGGACGTAGGGGCAAAGCACGGTGTGCGTCTGCCCGGGCTTTGCCGGGGCCATGTTGACGACACTTGGAAGGAATATCTTTTTTACGCCCTTACTTATAAGCTCGTGCACGTGCCCGTGAGAGACCTTTACCGGAAAACACGTCTCCGTGACAACGCGCTCGACACCTTCCTTTATGATGTCCTTGTTGGTCGGAGAAGAAAGACGCATCCTGTAGCCAAGCTCGTTAAAGAACGCCTTCCAGAACGGGTAGAACTCATACATCATGAGGATGCGCGGCACTCCGATAACAGGGGCGCTCTCGGGAAGGGTCTTCCCCTTATATGCCGAGAAGAGGAACTTCTCTCTTTCCTTGAACAGGTCCGGGAGCTTGTTCTTTCCCTGCTCCTTTCTCTGCACGTCGTACTTTTCGCACCTGCCGCCGTAATAAAGGGGATCCTCGCCCTCCATCATGACCTTTCTTACCTCGCAGATATTGGCGCAGTCGCGGCACTCGAAGCTCTCGAGCTTGTAGCTCTTCCTGCCCGAGTCAAAGCCCTTGAACTTGGTCTTCGCGTTTGCCGGAATTTCGCGAAGCGCAAGGATTGCTACCCCTATGGCGCCGGTGACGTCGTGGTGCTCGGGCACGTTTATCTTCTTACCCGTGACCTTCTCGAAGGCCGAGACAACGGCCAAGTTCGCCGCAGTGCCGCCCTGGAAAAATATCTTGTCGCCTATACGCCTATCACCTACAACCCTGTTAAGGTAGTTATGAACGATTGAATACGCAAGCCCCGCTACCAGGCCGCCCTTCTCTACACCTTTTTGCTGGTAGTGCACCATGTCGGTCTCTATAAAGACCGTGCACCTGTCTCCCATCGGCGGAGGCGTGGTGTTGGCTATGGCAAGGGAGCTGAACTCGCCCTTTATGCTGATGCCAAGCCTCTCGGCCTGTTCTTCGAGGAAGCTTCCCGTTCCTGCGGCGCAGACCTTATTCATCTCGAAGTCAACGACAACGCCGTCCTTAAGAGCTATGTACTTCGAATCCTGTCCGCCTATCTCGAATATGGTATCCACATCCGGGTCTATGGCAGCGGCTGCAATGGCCTGGGCCGTTATCTCGTTACGGATGATATCTGCGCCGACGATGTCGCCTGTAAGGTAGCGCCCGGAGCCCGTTGTGCCAACGCCTATGACGTTTACAGCGTGTCCGCATTCGTCGCCCACCTCGTTTAGGCCCTGCCTCACGGCCTCGAGCGGACGGCCAGCTGTCTTCAAATAGCGCTTGGTAATAAGTCGCATCTCTTTGTCTATAAGAATGACGTTCGTGCTCGTAGAGCCGACGTCTATGCCAAGATACGCATCCACTTTCTTGGTTGCATCGAGCCGGTACCCGGTAGAGGACACATGGAGAGAAGGATGATGCGCCGGTGTGTAGAGCTGGTCAAGGGAGCGGTCCTGCTTTCTGCCGCTCTTCATGTACTGCTTTAGCCCGTCTACGCCCTTGAACTCCCCTATGCCCTTGTTCTTCTCGATTGCGTTGAACACGGCTCCGAGCGCGCCCATGGAGGAAAAATGCTCGGGAACGATATAATCGGCGTCATCCAACTCAAGGACGTCCTTAAAGGCCTTTCTAACGCCCGGGTTTGCGGCAACGCCGCCCTGGAACGCCACGGGGCGCTTGAAGTCCTTGCCCTTGCCGATTGTAGCCTTGAAGTTTCTGGCAACTGCGTAGCAGAGGCCAGCTACTATATCGTAGTCCGGCGTTGCCTTCTGCTGAAGATGTATCATGTCGCTCTTTGCAAACACGCTGCAACGCCCCGCAACACGCGGCGGGTTCTTGCTCTTTAGCGCAAGGTGGCCGAATTCCTCTATGGTGAGGTTTAAGCGTATGGCCTGCTGGTCAAGGAAGCTACCTGTGCCTGCGGCGCAAACCGAGTTCATCTGGAAGTCCTCTATCCTTACCCTCTCGCCATCCTCTTCAAGAAGGATGAGCTTTGCGTCCTGTCCGCCCATCTCGATGACGGTCTTCACTTCCGGGTGATAGTGTTCGGTAGCCTTTGCCTGGGCAATGACCTCGTTGGTGAATACCGCGCCAAGAAACGGGGCAATGAGCTTGCCTCCGGTGCCGGTAGCTGCAACGAGCTTTATCCTGTCCATGCCGTAGTGGCGTATTATTGTTTCGAGCACATCAAGGGCGGTCTCGAGCGGCTCGCCCTGGGTGCGCGTATAGTGGTTCTCTAAAATATTTCTGTGCTCGTCCAAAACGACCGTATTGGCGCTTACCGAACCAACGTCGATTCCGACGTATACGGGATGCTGTGGCTTCAAAATAAACCTCCGCTGATGGTTTTATATGAAAAAACTCTATTTACGCTATTTCGATTTTTTTATAATAATCCCTCCCGGGGATGTTCGTGCGGGAAGGAGCGACAAAGGGCCCCATAGTTTGAATATATATTATTATTGATTTTTTCCTGATTGTCAACTGCAACACTTAAAAAGACCGACAATTCGTGGCACTATTTTTAAAATTCCCGACACCGGACAAACGTATATAAAACAAAAAACAAAGGCCCGGGGTTGCCCCCGGGCCTTTGTAAACTGCCTGATACCTTGATTATAGACCCTTGATATAGGTCGTGAGTGCGTCGAGGTCAGCGTCGTTAAGATCGAACTTCGGCATTGCCATGGAGAAGTTTGCAAACTTCTTGTCAGCGCCTGCGCGACCGTTCTTTATTACTGCCTTTACTGCTGCTGCATCGCCCTTTACAAAAGCAGTGCCCTTAAGAGCCGGGGCCATCGCACCGCCCTCGCCTGCGGCACCGTGGCACATCTTGCATTTTGCAGCATAGGTGCCTGCTCCGTCCGCCATTGCCTGTCCTGCGAACGCGAATACCATCGCGAAAGCAGCCAAAAGCATTATCTTACGCATATTATTTTTCTTCCTCCTTTTTTTGAGATAAATTATTGGTACTGCCTGCTACATTTCAAATTCTACATGCTAACGGCCTTATATGTCAAGAACTTTGTTGCCATAACTCTGTGCAAACAAAAAAACCACACAAAAACAAGGGGATAAAAAACCTCCTGAATGTGCCAGACAACATGCCTCGTGCCTGCCAAACACCCTGCCGAAAAAATACAGTATACAGAGGAAACACTCATCCAAAGCCGAAAAACCACCGAAATCCCAAACATGACCAATATCATAGTTTTAAGATTGCAAGGGTGCTATACTTTGTTATACTATAAGGATAAAATCTCTAAGGAGGAAAGAGTGTCATGATAAAGGACCAGATAGAAGAAGCCCTTAACAACATAAGGCCGGCGCTCCAGGCAGACGGCGGAGATATCGAGCTCGTTGACGTTGACGAGGAAAAAGGTATTGTACGCGTAAGGCTCCAGGGCGCTTGCTCCGGATGCCCGAGCGCGCAGGTAACGCTTGCCATGGGTGTTGAGAGGGCCATAAAGGAAAAAGTGCCGTCCATAAAAGAGGTTCTTTCGGTCTGATAAAGGCCGTTTGAAGCGTTTCGCTTTAAGGGCGGCGTAAAGCCGCCCTTAAAGCATAAATACGGACAAGCAGAAAACAAGACTCGAATGTCGTATAAGATAACCGGCGACTGCACTACATGCGGCGCATGCCTTCCCGAGTGCCCCGAGGGCGCGATAAGCGAAGGCAGCCCGTATATCATAGACCCGAAACTCTGCACCGAGTGCGGCGCCTGCGCCGCTGTCTGCCCGGCAGACGCGTGCAAGGTGGACATATAAAAAGCAAAGGAGATTAGACAAGAAATGAGCAAAGTAACCATCTGGTTCATACGCTTCGCAATGCTTTACTTCGCAGCCGCAATGGTAATCGGCATAGTAATGACGATTAGCGGCCCCGTGTACCCGCTTATGCAAATCCACACGCACCTTAACCTTCTTGGATGGATGACGATGATGATATACGGCGTCGGTTACCACATACTGCCGCGTTTTAGCGGCGCTCCTCTCTGGAGCGACAGGCTCTCTGCTGCGCAGCTCTGGCTATCGAACATCGGCATCCTCGGCATGGTGGCGGGCTGGGTAATACTTGCAAAGGGCGGCAGCTTCGTCGTACTTCACGTCTTTTCCATACTAGAAGGCGTGTCGGTAGCAATGTTCGTCGTGAATATGTTCCTTACAATCAAGCCGGCACCTGCGCCGGTGAAGAAATAAGGAGCTAAATCGTCATGATAAAGAAAACTTTTTTCACGGCAATACTAGCCACTTCGATATTCTCCTTTGGCAGCGTGGAAGCGGCTGACAACGCGGCCCTCAAAAAAGAAATGCAGCTCTTGGACGCGGCATACAAAAACCTCGTCAACGCCGTCGTGTTAAACGACGCAGCATCCATAGAAGAACCGTTCCACGAGGTGCATGCGGCAAAGGCGGCAACCGAGAAGGCTCTTGAAAACGGCGAAATAAAGCTCCCGAAGAACACATCGAAGATAAAGCTCTTCAAGGAACTGGACGAAAGTTTCCACCTCGAAATAGAGTCCCTTCTTGATGCGGCAAAGGCAAAGAACGAAATAAAGATAAGAGATTCGGCAAAGAGGCTGCTTGACGGATGCGTCAAGTGCCATTCTATATTCAGAAAATAGGCTGGCCGCTGAAAAAGCATAACTAACCAGGAGGTATCGCCATGTCCGAACAGAAAATCACAAAGCAGATGAGCATCGGCGAGGTGCTCGCAAAGTACCCGAAGACCGAGGAAGTATTCAAAAAGCATTTCGGCATGGGCTGCTTCACCTGCCCGGGCGCGAAGACCGAGGACATAGCCTTCGGCTCCACCATGCACGGCAAGGACGCAGACGAGATAGTAAAAGAACTAAACGAAGTTGCAAACGCGGGCTAAGATGATAACAAAGGACCAGACCGTAAACGACGTCATCAGGGACCACCCGAAGACCATAGGCGTGTTTACGCGTTTCAACATAGACTCATGCTGCGGCGGGGCGGTCTCCATTGAGGCCGCCGCCAAGCGCGACGGCGCGGACCTTGGCGCCCTAATGCAAGCGCTCGAAGACGCGGCAAAATAACCAACACTTACCGATTGCGTTTAACGCCGGCATAGCCCGGCGTTGGCCAAGTACTCCAAAAAACAGGCAGGAGGCTTATCGTGGCTGACACAAAAATCACACAGGGCGCAGTACTCGAGGCCCTCTCCAGGGTCATGGACCCGGAATTGAATAAAGACCTCGTCACCATGAACATGATACGCGACGTAAAGATAGACGGCGCATCGGTCTCCTTTAGCCTTGTCCTCACCACACATGCCTGTCCTCTTAAAAAGGAGCTCGAAAGCTCGGCCAGAGAGGCGGTAGAAAAAATAGCAGGCGTAAAAGAAGTGAAAATCAACGTCACTGCCAACGTGCCCGAGGCAAAGAAACTTCCGGGTAAGGAAGCAATCGATGGCGTTAAAAACACCATCGCGGTCGCAAGCGGCAAGGGAGGCGTTGGTAAGTCCACTGTGTCGGTAAACCTCGCTCTCTCGCTTGCGAAGACTGGGGCAAAGGTCGGGCTCCTCGACATCGACCTCTACGGCCCGAGCATCCCGATGATGATGGGCATACACGAGGACCTAACCACCAACGAGAATAAGCAGCTCATCCCGGTCATAAAGGAAGGGCTTAAACTCATGAGCGTCGGTTTCATGCTTGATGAAGAAACCCCTCTTATATGGAGAGGCCCTCTTGTGATGCAGCTCGTGCAGCAGTTTTTAAGAGGCGTTGAATGGGGCTCGCTCGACTACCTCGTAATCGATTTGCCGCCAGGCACCGGGGACGCGCAACTAACACTTGTCCAGACCATACCGCTAACCGGAGCGGTCATCGTAACAACGCCGCAGGACGTGGCACTTATAGACGCAAGGCGCGCAATCAAGATGTTTCAGCAGGTGAACGTGCCAATCCTTGGCATAGTGGAGAACATGTCGAGCTTTTGCTGCCCGCACTGCGGCAAGACTACCGAAATATTTAGCCACGGCGGCGGAGAGAAGACAAGTTCGAGATACGAGGTGGACTTCCTGGGAAACCTTCCCATAGACTTGAAAATCCGCGAAGGCGGTGACTCCGGAAAGCCCGTAACGATAGCGCACCCTGACTCTGCCGAGGCAAAGGCATTCGACGCAATAGCTTGCAAGGTGGCCGCAAAGATAAGTGTCGTGGATCTGCAGGAAGCTTAAGCAACGGATTAGCCGGCCTCTACAGCCGGGGCTAATCCGTAAAATACGGTTCCTCAACACCTGTTACGATAAAATTTTTATCGTAATGCACCTTTAAAATACCCCTGTACGGTATCAAACCTCCCATTACGGTAAACATCGCCGAAGAACACCCGCCCAGCCACTTGCGATACCTTTCAGTGTTACCATGCAACTCGGCAAGCTGAAAATCCGTCCTGCTTTTTGTGCCCCCGTCATACACGCTTACGGCATCACCGCCCTTTTTAAGCATGCTCATGCACCTGGCCTCGGACTTGGCGTCACTGTAAACCCATATGCCTGACAATCCCGTTGGCATGGCCTTCTCAAGAAAGACTGCCGACGACACCACCTCGTCAAGCCTGTCGCCTGTCTTTATCGAAGCCTTCAAGTCTTCGGTTCTCCACTGCGTTTTCTTGACCTGATAAGCCACCAGACCGATGCCTACCGCAACCAACAGCAACACCGACACGCCTATAACCCAGATAAACTTCAACACAATGCCCCTGGTCATACACTACTCCCTGGAAGCCACCCAAACCCACTCACCCCCTGCCGCGAAGCGTCAGGAGCATTTGCCTTATCTCTCCGATATTCGAGCCGTATAGCCGTATATCCTGGGGCACGCCGGGAATATCTGTAACAAGCCAGAGCCGTCTCGATGAACTATAGGGCCTTGTAAGCGGTTTCTCTAACATATCGTAAGGGATAAAATAGCGCTGAAAAATGGCCCTCACCTCGAGGCCGTCCTTATATAGAAGCACCCTGAAAAACGGCCATGCCTCGCCAAAAAGGAATATCTTGCCGCCGGTGTTCCAAGCCCTTACAAGCTCCCTGCCTTTTTCAAATGATGAGGGCCTATGGTTGAACACCAACTGAAGGACGAAAAAGCAGAGCAACAGAGGGCCTGCTGCAAATGCAACACCTATGACCCCGGCATCCATAAACCATGCAAAAAGGAGGCCTGCCACAAGGGCGCCAACAAGCAGCATATCGGAGGTGAGCTTCGGATTGTACGGGAACGTGCTTTCATGGTACCTGACAGTGCCGGAAGCCTGGGCATTGGCATTTGCAACTCCGAGCCTGGCCCTATCTATGTAGGCAAGCCACAGGTAATTGGACACGAGAAATGCCGTGAGAAAAACAGACAAAATGACCCAGAAAACAGGAAACGATGCGAGCATTGTGCCGAACTTTCCGAGCAGCCCGGCATAGCCGAAATAGGCAAACACTATGCAATCGGCGCATATCTCGATGACAAACAACACAACCGCTATCTCGGCCATGCGTTTGCCAAAGGAGGTCCCCTTCGAAGCGCTCCTGCCGGCCAGCAAACAGAAGCAGCCGACCATGCTCGCAACAGCGACATAACCGTAAATATACCAATACCCGAGATGCGAGCCCCCTTTCATGTAGGACGGAAAGAGATCTGCAACCACGAGCCCGAAGACAGCCACCCATATGGCGCTCATGAAGTGCTCAACGGCCAGCACGCGCACGCTGTCGCGAACGCGACTCATATCTGGCCTTGCATGATACAGCGCGCTTATCGCAGGAAAAAATTCCATTAAATAATCCAACCTACCCGGATGTTTTAATATAACCGGCTTCGAGACACTGCGTGGCGAGGAAACCCGACATGACGAGCGCCGGCCATACGCGTCCCGCGTACGCGCTTAGCATAACACTACAGAAGGACTTGGGCAAAGAAAATCCGCGACTTCAAAAAAGCGCATGCAGTATTATTTCTATGGCCGGACAGCCTCTTCCTCAAAAATAAAAGGCCGCCAAAAGGCGGCGCGCTTTTATCGTATGTATAGCACCGGACACTTTCTACTCTGTCTTTGTCACTTTTTTAAGCTCATCTGCAACAGCCCCGTGCTCCCTCATAACAGCCGCATCAAGGGCAGTGTTGCCGAACTTATCTTTGATATTGGGATCAGCGCCCTTGTCCAGAAGGAACTTCACGACCTCGACACTTCCGCTCCCCGCAGCGCTCATAAGGGGCGTCCAACCCTGGATGTCCTTTTTATTTACATCCGCGCCCTTTTCCGCAAGGTACTTGACTATATCGAGATTACCCTCGCCCGCGGCCCACATAAGCGGCGTATCACCGTAACTGTCGGTCTCGTCTATGTTTATGCCGCCCTCGACAAGAGCCTTCACCTCGCCGATATCCCCGGCCTTGGCTGCCTCGACAAGCTTGTGTACGTGCTTATCGTCGGCTGCGCCTGAAACGGAAACCGGCATCAGCGAAAAAACAGCTATAATGGCGAATGCGGCTAAAATACTTTTGGCCATGGAAGCAATCCCTCCTTTTGGGCACAGGAAATCTCCATTGATTTTACCATATTACGCCGCTATTACAAGGCCAAACTTAATAAAAACCGCATATACTTGACAACCGGGCCGCGCTGCCCTTACAATTAGAGGACAAAACACCCATGACATCGCGCGCACCATTAAAAATCAAATCGCTTTTGCTTTTAACTGCCACAGCGCTATTCTCTGCATGCATAATAGCCGTGGCGCCAGAGCCGCTTAAGGCAGAGGACACGCCGTCCAAGACCTTCACCTTCACGGTTACGAAGAAACTGCCAAGGTACACGGTTGTCGTTAAATTCAGGAGCGAGGGCCCTGCCACCCGCCCAATCCTTGCCCCTGATTCTCTCGATATATACAGGGCCGGCGCATCGAAGCCCGTGCAGAGCTACCACGAAGTAAGCCTCGATATGAGGGCCGTATCCCCGGAAACAAAGGCAGATGAGATATTTGGAACTTACGACATAAACTTCGACGGGTATAACGACCTCTATTACGCTTCGTCGTTTGGCACGCCGGAAAATAACACAGTCATATTCTGGATATTCAAGCCGCGTAAAGGCAAGTTCGTGCGCGACGAGAACTTCGAACTCACAAATTACAGCGTTGACAGAAAGCTTAGGCGCATAACCGAGACATGGCATATCGGCACTGACCCATACGCCTACCAAAAGGTTGTGAGCGAAGTTCGGGGGCGGCGCCCTATTACGCTCTTTGAGGAAACTCAGGAATGGGTGGCTGAAAAGGACAGCGGGTACTACCTAAGGATTATCAGCAGAAAAATCGGGAAAAAGCTCGTGCCGCAAAGCAGCAGAAAATTCTCGAGAATGGAACTCGAAGAAGAAAAAAGCAAACAGGTCAAATAGGCGCGCCCTACTGCCTTGCCGCGCCTATTATATCGGATAAGCGCCCGATATTCTTTAAGCGCATAAACTCCTTAATCTCGCCTAGCACCTTCTCTGCCGCGTCAGGTGTAACGAAGTTAGCGGTGCCTACCTGCACGCACGAGGCCCCTGCCATAATGAACTCAAGGGCATCGCGCCCCGTGACTATGCCGCCTATGCCGACTATCGGAAGCTTCGTAGCGGATGCTGCCTCATAGACCATCCTAACCGCAACCGGGCGAATAGCAGGCCCGGAGAGCCCGCCTACTTTATTTGCGAGCACGGGCCTTCTTTTATCAACGTCTATGACCATGCCGGTTATTGTGTTTATGAGCGATATCGAGTCCGTGCCAGCGTCCTCGACCGCCCTGACCATTGCCTTTATATCCGTCACGTTTGGCGATAGCTTGGTCATAACGTGAAGCTTTGTTTTGCTTCTCACGGCCCGCACAACGGAGGCTGCCTCATTCTGGTCTGTGCCAAACCCTATGCCGCCCTTTTTAACATTCGGGCACGATATATTTATCTCAAGCCCTGCCACACCTGAAACGCCGTCCAAGCGGCCGGCAAGCTCAGCGTACTCGTCAACGGTTTCGCCGAATATGTTGGCAAAAATAGCGGTCTTGTATTTCCTGAGCTTGGGAAGTTTTTCCCTTATGAACACATCCACGCCGACGTTTTGAAGCCCGATGGCGTTTAGCATGCCGGAAGGCGTTTCTATCGTGCGGGGCGCGGGGTTACCCTCCCTTGGCCTTAGCGAAAGACCTTTTGTAAAGATACCGCCAAGCTTCGAAAGGTTCACATACGGCGCGAACTCAAGGCCGTAGCCAAAGGTGCCGGAAGCCGTTGTCACGGGATTAGAAAGAGTAAGAGCGCCGAGCTTTACCGAGAGGTCAAGTTTGCTCATCTAAACGACCCCCAATCTATGTCATTTGCATCGAACACCGGGCCGTCGGAACAGACCATCTTATATAACGCGTTATCAGGGCTCTTCTCGTGCTTTATGGTCTTGACAGCGCACCCGAGGCACACGCCTATACCGCAGCACATCCCTGCCTCTAAAGAGACAAGGCACTTAACGCCACGCTCTTTTGCAACGGCTGAAACCGCCTTTAACATGCCCATCGGGCCACAGGCGTAGATGACAGAGCCTTCGGAAAGTTTTTTTTCAAGGAGCGCGGTTACGCGGCCTTTGGCTCCAACGCTTCCGTCCTCCGTTGAAATAAATGTCTTTGCATTAAGGCCCTTGAAGAGCGACGCAATCTTTGCATCTGCCTTTGTCCTCGCGCCAAAAAGAAAGAGCGGGGTACCGCGCTTCTTAGCTATCTCCTTGGTTAAGAGATAGAACGGCGCAGCCCCTATTCCACCTGCCACCATAACAAGCTTCGAAGGGTCTTTTACAGCTGGAAAAGGTTTGCCAAGGGGCCCCATGACATCTACACCATCGCCCTTCACCATGTCCCGCATTATGGCAGTGCCCTTGCCGACAACCTTGTATAGAAGCTCGACGACACTGCCACCCTCAGAGTCGTAAACGCTAAACGGCCGCCTTAGAAGCGGATCAAGCCCTTCTGAGACACGGAGCATCACGAACTGCCCGGGCTTTATATTCAGCTTTTTCGCGCCTTCCATGCGAAGCCTTATAAGGCGGAAATCGCCGGAGACCTGCGTATTTTTCTCAACTACCGATTTCGGCATTTCTTCTCTCTTATTCGTCGTCCGGCCTTAGCGAGAACGCGGGTTCAAGCTCTTTTTTCATCACTATCGCGTCCTCGTCGCCGTAGTAAAGTTTTCTCTCGTACTCTTTCTCGAACCCGAAGCTTTCGTAAAGCGCTATTGCCGCGCCGTTGGATCTTCTGACCTCGAGCCTCACAACTGCCGCAAAGCGCTCCTCCATGAAACCGAGTATAAAACCAAGCAGCCGTCTGGCCAGCCCCCTTCTTCGCTCGTCCTTTTCCACCGCGAAGTCGAGTATATGGGCCTCGTCGGCGACTATCCATATCACTGCGTAGGCGCAGACCTTTTCAACCCCGCCCTCGGGCGTGCACTTTACGACAAACGAATACGAAAGGGGGTTCTTTAGTTCCTTAAGGAAAAGCGCTCTTGACCACGGCCTCGCAAACGAATACGCCTCTATACGGACAACCTCGTCAATGTCGGCCGCGTCCATGGGCAGTATCTTTAGCGCCGTATCAATATGCCTTCTCGTGGCAGTCACCGCAAATTACCGGTACCGGCGTCACTTCATATTGGTAGCCATGATAATGTGCCATGGGTCCACCTTTTTCAGCGTAGATATGCTATCCACCTTCAACCCTGCCTTGGTGAGGAACTCATCCATGCAAAGATCCGACCTCCAGCCGATGCGCTTACATATCGGCCTTATAATCTTTTGCAGCCCCGCGACCATCGGGTTACGGCTCTTAAAGTGGTTCACGATAACGACCTTGCCGCCCTTTTTGCACACGCGGCGGACCTCGCTCATCATCGCTGCGGGGTCGGGGACAACACTTACGACATGGGAGATAAACACGTTATCGAAGCTGTTATCCTCGAAGCTTAGCCTCATCGCGTCCATCTCGAGAAGCGTTATATGCGAGAGCCCGAGTTCCTTGACCTTCTTCCCGGCAACACGCAGCATCTCGGAGGAAAGGTCTATGCCGACCACCTCTGAGAACGCCGGATAAAGCGGCAGCGAAAGCCCCGTGCCAACGCCCAAGTCAAGTATGCGCTCGCCTTCCTTTATATGCATTCCTGATATGGCATGGCGTATGCGCGGGTAGAAAAGGCGCTTAAAGAGCGCGTCGTAGATCTTGGAGTAAGCCGCGTAGATCTTCTTTACGGACTCCGTCTCCATTACCGGACGGTTATGCCTTACGTCGGATGTCTTTAACGAAGAAGACCTTGTCATCGTTATCCCTGAAAAAATCCTTTAGTCTTGCAGCTTCTTCGAACCCGCAGGCCTCGTAAAACTTCCTTGCGGCAGTGTAAGCATCTGTTCCGGAAGTCTCGGCAACCATCATCCGGCAGCCGTCGCTTACAAGCTTTTCCTCGACCACCTCCACAAGCCGCCTCGCGGCCCCTGTGCGCCTCGCATCCGGACTGACAAGCACCCAGTATATGTCGGCTACCCTATCGGCAAGCGATGCCGGGCCGTAACAGATAAAACCAACGGCCTTAGCGCCGATTTCCGCGACCATGTAGAAATAATCGCGTTGAGCCTTATCATTCAAATATATATCAAAAAGTTCGAGCGCACAATCCTTTTCTTCCCTGTTAAGATTGGCGCAGCCGTCTATTATGCAGGCTATGGCGCTTCTGTCGGATTTACCAGCGGCCCTGATACGGCACCCTGCGGCGCTCTCGGCGTTCATGGCTGCCTCTATGCCCCGTAGCGCGACAGCGCGGTCTTGACGATATTGTCTACCAGAGCCGGATAATCCCAGCCCTGGGCCCTTGCGGCCCTGGCAAACCCGGCATCCCTGGATATATCCGGGTTGGGGTTTACTTCGAGCACTCTTAAAAGGCCGTCGGTGCCAAGCCTCATGTCCACCCTCGCATAGTCGCGGCACATGAGCGCCTTAAAGGCCGCAAGCGCCACGGTCTCGAGCTTGCCTTTCAACTCAGCGTCCACATTGGCCGGACAAACCGGCGCGGTCCGTATATAAAGGGGGCTTGTTTCTATCCATTTGGCTTCATAAGAAATAATCTTTGGCAGCCCTGCAGGGTACCCGGTATAATCTATCTCGGAAGGCGGCAGCACCCTTGCGTTATCGCCGGGACCCATGACAGAGACGTTAAACTCCCTGCCCTCGATATATTCCTCTATAAGCGCTGCCTGGTGATGCTCCTTTATGACATGCGCTATCCTTGCCCTTAGCTCCGCTTCGTTTTTAACAACCGAGGTAACATCTATGCCAATGCTGGCGTCCTCCCTTAAAGGCTTCACTATCATCGGAAATTTCATATGCAAAGGCACGGCCTCGCCTTCGCTTGCAGCGATATAATAAGCGGCAGTCGGCACGTTCCTGCTTCTTAGTATATCCTTGGCAATCCCTTTGTTAAGGGCAACGGCAAGGGTAAACGGCGCGTTCCCGGTGTACTTAAGGTCGTAGAGCTCGTAGAGCGCTGCGATGTTCATCTCATAGCTGCTTATGCCGAAGGCAGCCTCGCATACGTTAAAGATTATATCCTGGCCAAACGACGTTATCTCCCTTACAAACACATCGAAGACATCGCGTCTTAAAGGAACGACCCTTGCATCATGCCCCTTCTCGTTTAACGAAGCGGCGATATCCCTAACACTCTCATCGATGCTCCCGAACTCGACCTCTTTTCCACCGACGGTCATCTTATCGGAGCCGTCGTCGTTGAAGGTTACGAGCACCTTTTTTCCGCTCATATGCCGTACCTCTTCCTTGCGGCGTCTACGACACCGCAAACAAGCGCCGAGAAGTCCATGCCGGAGGCCCTCGCGGCCTTTGGAAAGCACGAGTTCTGCTCAGGGTTCGGAAGGATTCCGGGAAGAGGGTTAAGCTCTATGACATTGGCAATGCCGTTTACATCGAGGCGCATGTCTATCCTGCACCAGTCCTTGACGTCAAGGGAGTTGAAGGCCCTCTTTGCCGTATCCTCTATCATCCTTTGCGTCCCGGCGTCGAGCTTTGCCGGGCATTCGAAAATCTTTAGCGGAGCCTCGGGGGTATCATATATCCACTTGGCCTCGTACGAATAAATGGGGTTTGCGCCTGCCGGAAGTGTCGAGTAGTCTATCTCAACGATTGGCAGCACCTTTAACGTATCGCCGTTGCCCATAAGAGCAACCGTGAACTCTCTACCAGGTAAAAACTCCTCCACTATCGCAGCCTGGCGGTAAAGGGCAGTTATCTCGGCTATCTTTGCCTCGAGCGCTGATTTGTCCTTTACAAGACAGTCGTTCTTGACGCCTTTGCTCGAGCCTTCGTACAGAGGCTTTGCTATCAACGGAAAATTCAAGGAAGCCGGGATATCTGACTTGGAGGAGGCTATAAAGTAGCGCGCGTTCGGCACGCCTGCGGCAGTAAGCGCCTCTTTTGCCCGCGCCTTGTTAAGACATAACCCAAGCGTAAGAGGGCCGGAGCCGGTGTACGCAATGCCAAGCATCTCGAGTATTGCCGGTATCTGGCTCTCTCTACTCTCGCCCGAGAGCCCTTCGGCCATGTTGAAGACGAGTTCGGGAGAAAAGGCCCTAAATTTTTCGTAAGCGTCTTTATCGGCCTCGATTAGCCCGACGGTGTCGTGCTTTTTAAGAAGCCCGTCCCTTACGCTTTCGATGGTAGACATGTCGTCCCATTCGGCGTAATGGTCCTCAGGAAGATTTGCCTTGTCTTCGTTGCCCTTCCTGACGTTATAGGTAAGCGCGAGTTTCATCGGAAAAGATGGTATGAGCCAAAACAAAGGCCGGAGGCCCGGCCGCACGGCGCGGCCTCCGGCAACAGATTCCCAGAGACTTCTAGAAAAGCAGCACCGCCGCCGCCAGCACCGTTGTATACGTGCCGTCGCTCTTAACTATCGCGGACTGCGTTATGTTGGTCGTGTGGACTATCTTGTCGCTTATCTTATATATTTCCTTTTTCTCGTCCCAGCCAAGGTTCTCATCGAGCTCGATGCCGAGAGTGGAGGCAAGCATCGCGGCCGCGAGGTCTTCGGCGTAATCGCCTGCTATGCTGTCGGTCTGTCCGTAGGCATGGTGCTCGCTCAAATAACCGTAGAGCTTTCTATCGGTCGGTATGGCGACCCCGACGGAAGCGGCCATGAGTCTTCTCGGCTCGTTATTGGTAAGGCGGCTAAGCACGCAAAACGTCACCTGCCCTGGAGAAAGATGCTTTATTCCCTGGCTCTTCGGAAGACGCTTGCAATTGGGGGGGAATATGCTGGATACCTGGACGAGGTTGCATTTCTCTATGCCCGCATCCCTTAGCGCGAGCTCGAATGAATGCAGCTCCTCCTTGTGGACGCCGACACCTTTGGTAAAGAACATCTTCTTTGGAACGTAGGGCATGGCAGTTACTCCTTCGTAGTGTTATTTTCCTTTTCCTCTGTCCTCGCGCCTGTTGACGTACCCCATTATCTTGTACACCAGCTTGGCTGCGAGAAAGTCGGGAGCGATAATACCCGGTATGGGACAAAGCTCCACAACGTCGAACCCTACGACCTTCTTCTTCGATATGACGGCTGAGAGCGTCTCTACCACATCGTACCAGAAGAGCCCTCCGGGCTCGGGCGTCCCCGTGGCGGCCATTATGGCCGGGTCGAAGACGTCGAGGTCTATTGTAATAAAAATCTCGTCCGTAAGTCCACTAATAATCTCATCTACGGGCATTTTTTTTCTGATGTCTCTGGCATAGAAGGTTTTCACCCTTGGGCTCTTTTTCCTCGAGTCCTTCTCTAAAAACTCTGCCTCCTCCTCACTAAGGCTCCTTATGCCTACCTGCACTATTGGGCATATCTCGGATATGCGCCTTGCGACACACGCGTGGTTGGACTTGCTGTCCTCGTAGGCATCGCGCATATCGGCGTGCGCGTCGAACTGAAGCACCGAGAGGTTCTTATACTTCTTCTTTAGCGCGGCGGCCAGCCCAAACGATATGCTGTGCTCTCCGCCAAGCATCACCGGGATGCGGCCATCTCTTATTATCTTCTCGGAGGCAATCCTTACGCGCTCGACCATCTCTTTTGGCCCGGTGGTCGTAGGAGCGAGGAACTCACGCGTCTCTATGCCGGCCTTCCATGGCTCGCACCCAAGCTCGTCGTCGTAGAGTTCCATATGCGTCGATGCCTCGATTATCGCGGAAGGGCCGTTACGCGCTCCTGCAACGTAGGACGTCGTCATATCGTAAGGCACCGAAAGAACAGCGTACCTCGGCTTCCTTACCGGGCTCTCTATGCCTCCAAAAACGTTTTTCAAAAGAGTATCCGTGCTCACCTATCCCTCCAGTATCGTCTGCTTCATGTCCCTGTATTTGTTATACACCCTTGTCTTGAACCTGTGTGGCACGTTGCCGCCGTTATTTACCCTGTAGGCCACGCGCGTAGGGCCGTTATTATAAGCGGCCATGGCCACCTCCGTGTCGTCGAATTTATCCCTTAGCAAAGACAGGTAGTAGACGCCGAGCCTTACGTTGGTATACGGATCATAGAGGGTCTTCTCGCCTTCGAAGTCTATGTCGAGCTTTGCGGCAAGGTCGCTGCCAATATCCGACCTAAGCTGCATCAGCCCGACCGCCCCTTTGGACGACCTGGACCAGTTATAATACTTACTCTCGGTCTCCATCAGCGCGAGGACCAGTATCGGGTCTAACCCGCGCTCCATGCTCTCCTCGAATATAAAGTCCGCGAGCCTCATCTCCTCGTGGAACGTAAGCCCGGTTGTGCTGTCAAGAAGCGACTTTCTTATGAACGCCTTTTCCAGATTATCATCAGGAATCCTTACGGCTCGCGACGAAGATACGGAAATAAGAATAAGCAAACATACCACGCAAAGAACGAATGTAGCTTTTCCTGCTTTCATCGTCCCCTCCCTGTTTTATGGTTGTCTTTTCCCGTCATCTTCAGCTAAGAGAACCTCCTTCTCCTTGTTTGCCTCGAAAGCCGTTAGCCGTTCAATATATTTGCTTTTTCCGTCCGTGTCAAGACGGTTTTCTCACATACGCTGCCGAGCATACACCTCGACGCACAAAACATCCTGGGCTTTCTGCCGTAACCCGGGCCCTACGCCCTCTCGCTTGGCCTTAAGTCCTTCACGTTCAAACACACACTCGAATTGCCGTTCCAGTTGTCTATGTACGGAAAAAATGCCACGTCATAGAGCCCGCCCACCGGATGCATCGTGCCCATCTTGTAGGCTATGGCGCTCTGAGTCCTGCCGCTTTGCTTTAATACGAGCTTAAGGTGCTTGTCTCTCACAAGATCCGACTGCATCACGCGCGCGCCCTCGATGCAAAAGAGCGGCCGCTCGTTGGCTCTGCCAAAAGGCGCAAGCCTCTCGAGTTCTGTTACCATCCTCGCGTTCACATCGGATAGAGGCACAACACAATCGAGCGTTACCTCGGGAGTGAGGTCGTCGTCGGTAATATGCGAGTTCATGTATTCAAGATACGAGGCCTTGAAGGCGTCGAACATCGCGGCCTCGACGGTTATGCCGGCGGCAGCCTTATGGCCGCCGTACCTTACAAGCTTATCTGCGCAGGCAGTTAGCCCGTCAAGGACATTCACGCCCTTTACGCCCCTTACCGAGCCCTTTGCGATATCTCCGTCTATGGCAGCAAGCACGGCAGGTCGCCCGAATTTTTCAACGAGCCTGGAAGCAACTATTCCAACTACACCCTGGTTCCAGCTCTTGGACGCAAGCACTATGGCCCTGTCAGCGGGATTGGGGCCCAGCATCTCGATAGCTTCGCCAAGGATTGCGGCCTCAACCGCCTGACGTTCTATGTTTATGGCATTAAGCTTTCTGGCTATTTCCGAAGCCTCGGCCTCGTCGTCGGTAATAAGCAAACGTAGCGCGGTATCGGCCCGCTCCATTCTTCCGGCTGCGTTTATGCGCGGCGCTATCTGAAATGCAACGGCCTCGGCGTTCACGCGGCCCGGCCTTAGCCCTGCGACGTCCTTAAGCGCGCGAAGCCCTGCCCTTCCGGTAGTTTCGAGTTCCTTTAAGCCGTGGCTAACTAGCACGCGGTTAACTCCGGTAAGAGAGACCATGTCCGCGATAGTGCCTATGGCAACGAGGTCGAGATAGCGCTTAAGGTTCGGCACGACTGTAAGCATGCCGCGCTCTCTAAGCCTCGTCCTTATGGCTATTGCCAGATGAAAGGCAACGCCCGCGCCGCAAAGCCCCTTGAAAGGATAGGTGCAACCCTCCTGCATGGGGTTAACGAGGTATTCGATCGCGCTTACGTCTGAGGGCACTTCGTGGTGGTCTGTGACAATGCAGTCGAGGCCAAGCGTTTTCGCAAACGCGACCTCTTTTGAATTGGAGGAGCCGCAGTCAACGGTGATGACGAGCGAGGCGCCCTTTTCCTTTAGTTCTCTTAGAGCGCCTTCATTTAGGCCGTAGCCCTCGCTCTTTCGCTCCGGGATGTAACAAAGAGGCTCTACCCCTATTTCCTTAAAGAACAATCCGAGCACAGCGGTAGCCGTTGTGCCGTCCACGTCATAGTCGCCGTAAATCGCGATGCGCTCTTTTTTGCCTACAGCCTCGGCTATGCGCGTAACAGCCTTATCCATTCCCTTTAAAAGGAACGGGTCGATGAGCGCGTTTATGTCCGGGGATAAAAAAGAAAGGGCCGTGTCTTTGTCGACAAGGCCCCTGTTTATCAAAAGTTGAGCCGTGACCGGAAGGATGTTTAATTCCCTTCCGAGCGCGTCTTGGAGTTCCTTATTGGCGGGGTTTACCCTCCAGCGCTTCTTCATCTCATATGTCTTCCCTGCTTTTATCGGGCATTTGCAATCCCGGGTGTAATTTCCCGGGCACAAAGCCGTAACTTGCGAATATCATAGCAGTAATTTCACTTGAGGTCAAGCATAAAATGTATAACTTTTTATTATCATTCAACAGGCGAAAATACGGCAAAAATATGTTACAATCATGACGTAGAAACTCTGATTATCCGAAATAACATGGAGGCGACGCTACAGTGCACAAAAGGACAAAACGCACATTCATAACAAAGACCTTCATAAAGGGCCTTACTGTCGTAGTACCCGTGTTCGTGGCGCTATACGTGCTTTTACTCGTATTCACAAAGGCCGAGCAGGTGGTAAAACAGCTAATCACAGCTGTCATACCTCCCGATTACTACATCACGGGCCTCGGTGTAGCGCTCTTTGCGCTTGCGATATTCGCAGTAGGTCTTCTGATGTATCCGTGGATTACGAAAAAGATATCAAAGCCCCTTGATTCGTTCTCGCGAAGGATCCCGCTCTTTGGCCTCGTGTACTCGCCGATAAAAGACCTGATGAACCTCCTCGGCGATGACGTGGGCACAAGCCTCGGAGACCCGGTGATGGTGGAACTCGACCACTCACAAACGAAAATGGTCGGGTTCCTCACGCGTAGCAACGCCGAAGGACTGCCCGAAGGATTCATTCCTCCAAACCACGTGGTAGTGTTCGTTCCGTGGAGCTCTCAAATCGGCGGGTTCTGCTTTGTGGTTCCAAAGGAAAGAATCAGGCCGCTCGACATCACAGCCGAAGAGGCAATACGATGGTCGTTTACAGCGGGGCTTTCGGGACCAGAGAACCACGGACCGAAGTAGCGAAGCTGGAAACCGCCGATTTGCAGGCGTCACGCCTGCCAAAAACAAAAACCCCCGCGCCTTCCGGCACGGGGGTTGGCAATCCATACGCGGCCCAAAGGCCGCGCGCAAAAACCTCTACGTATACGCCTCTTCCTTTTTCGGCTCTTCCTTCTTTATAAGGTTTTCCTTGCTGCCGCCCCAGAGTAAAAGAAGCGGGCTTGCTATGAATATAGAGGAGTACGTGCCAACTATTACTCCCGCTGCCAGAGCAAGCGAAAAGTCGTGTATGACCTCTCCGCCAAGGAAAAAGAGCGCAATAAGCACAATAAGTGTAGTGCCGGAAGTAACAATCGTGCGGCTTAGCACCTCGTTCACGCTCCTGTTGATTAGCGGCACAAGGTCATCCTTCGAGCCCTTTCTAAGGTTCTCCCTGATTCTGTCGAAGACAACGACTGTGTCGGTCAGCGAATAACCGGCTATGGTGAGGAGCGCGGTGATGACAAGAAGGTTTATCTCGTTACCGAGAATAAAGAAGAGCGCAAGCACCGCGAGCACGTCGTGGAAGGTCGCGATGATGGCGGCAACGCCGAAACGGAACTCAAAACGCCACCAGACGTATGCCAGTATGGCCAGAAGCGATATAACTATTGCCCAGAGCGCGTCCTTCTGTAGCCTTTTGCCGACTGTCGGGCCTATCTCGGTAGTGGAATCGAGTTCAAAGGGATTATCCGGAAGCGCTGTCTTTAGAGCGCCATCTATCTTCGCTGCGACACCCTCGGTCACCATGCTGCCCTTTATCCTGACGAGGAGCCGGTTGGTGCCGGAAAACTCCTGAATGTCGGCCTCGGGGAAGCCGCCCTTTTTAAGCGCGTCCCTTACCTCGTCGGCCTTGAACGGTTTCTCGAACTTGTATTGCACGGCAACTCCGCCGGAGAAGTCTATACCGAGATTGGCTTTGCCAAGCGGCACCGCCGCGGCAGCCACAAGCCCTACCACGGCAATTACGACGGATATGGCAAGAAAGACCTTTCTCTTGCCCATGAAATCGAAGTTAGCGTTTTTTATGAATTCCATCTTTCCTCCAGACTTGTTTTAGACGCCGTAGTATACGCCGCGCTAGATGCTTACCTTGTCGATCTTAAGCTTCTCTGCCTGCAAATCGAATATGAACTTAGTGCCCACGAGTGCGGTAAAGAGGTTTATAAGAATACCCAGACAAAGCGACACGGCAAAGCCCTTTATCGGGCCGCTTCCGAACTGGAAAAGTATCATGCCGGTTATGAGTGTCGTAACGTGCGAGTCAACGACCGTCCACCACGCCCTGTCGTAGCCGGCGTTGATGGCCGACCTCGGCGTTCTTCCTGCCCTAAGTTCCTCCCTTATTCTCTCGAAGATAAGGACGTTCGAGTCAACGCCCATGCCGACTGTGAGTATGATTCCGGCTATGCCGGGGAGCGTAAGTGTGGCGTTCATGGCCGCCATGGCGCCAAGCAGCATCACGACGTTCAAGAGAACGGCAAAGTCCGCTATGATGCCCGAAATCTTATAGTAGATTACCATGAATATCAGCACGAGTAGCGCGCCGACTACCATGGCCTTTATGCCTGCCTCTATCGAATCTTTACCAAGGCTCGGGCCAACGGTTACGGTCTGAAGGTACGTAACAGGCGCGGGAAGCGAGCCTGCCCTAAGCACAAGCGCCAGGTCGGAGGCTGTCTCAACGGTAAACCCGCCGGAGATGCTGGCGTTGCCGCCTGCTATTGCTTCCTTTATAACGGGCGCTGAGTACACATTGCCGTCAAGCATTATGGCGAGCCTTTTACCGACATTTCTCTCTGTTATGCGCTCAAAGGTCTTTGCCCCGCCCGCGTCAAAGGTAATGCCCACATAGGCATCGTTTAGCTGGTCAAATGCCACCCTTGCGTCCGCAACCGACTCTCCTGTAAGAAGCGTTTCCTTTCTTACAAGGTACGGGGTCTTTGTCACCTGACGGCTTCCTGCATCAAAGCTCTTTTCGTAAACAACCACCGAACCATACGGAGCGCCTACTCTCTCGGCCTCTCTTGGGTCGCGCGTCTCGTCTACAAGGCGAAACTCTAGCATCGCTGTCTTGCCTATAAGGTCCTTGGCCCTCTGTGCATCTTTGATGCCCGGAAGCTGCACAAGGATTTCATCATTGCCGTGCTTTGTAACAAGCGGCTCTGCAACGCCGAACTGGTCTATCCTGTTCCTGATGACCTCGATTGCCTGCTGGTGCGCGTTCTCCATGCGATTAGTTATCGCTTCCTCTGTCAAAGCAAATACCAACGGCACAGCCGAGGCGGAAGGGTCGACGGGCTTTGCTGGCTTTTCAGGCTCTACCCACTTAAACTCGACATAAGTATCCTTCATGAATTCCTTAATCGCGCTTTCGGCCTCACCGCCCGTATAAGCAACGACCAGAGAATTTCCATTCCTCGTAACCCCTGATACCGCCACCTTCTTGTCCTTCAACTCGTTGTCAACGGTAGAGGCAACGCGGTCGAGATAGCTCTCAACGGCCTTTTCCCTCTCGACCTTCAAAACAAGATGCATGCCGCCCTGCAAATCCAGCCCGAGCACTATCTTGGGCACATTATCGGCCCAGAATTTCGGCAGACTGCCTTTCAAAGGCGTTGAGGGCAAAAACAGTATCACGGCGAGGACGGTAAAGGACGCTACCAGTACCACCCTCCAGAAGATGCTCTTCATTGGTTTCTCCGTAGTTTTATTTCTTTAACCACAAGGCGCCTTATATTACCGGGGCCTTATCCTTGTCTATCAACATCTGCACCGCTGCCTTCGCGACCTTCATCTTCACGTTATGCGAGACCTCGAGGGTTATAACATCGTCCTCTATTGCCCAGATGCGTCCGTACACACCGCCCCTGGTGATAACGGTATCGCCCTTTAAGAGCTCTCCGAGCATTTTCTGGTGCTGCTTGGCCTGCTTGCTTTGCGGCCTGTAGATAAGAAAATAAAATATCGCCACAAAGGCTATTATCATGGGCAGCATCGCAACGATACCACCGGTCGGACTTGCCTGAGCAGCCGGCGCAGCCCCGTCGGCAAAAGCCTCTGTTGCAGCAAAAAGCGTATAAAGAACCATCACTACCTCCGTTACCTTGTTTTTTTGAATCAATCCTCTTTGCCTTCAACATCAAAGGCGCCAATCACAGATCTCTTAAATGCCGCGTACTCGCCCTTTTCTATGGCCTCACGGGCCCCCTGCATAAGGCGTATATAATAATACAAGTTGTGCACGGTATTCAACATCGAAGAAAGTATTTCGCCCGACATGTATAAATGGCGAAGGTACGCCCTCGAGTAGTTGGAGCACGTATAACAGCCGCAGCCCTCGTCAACGGGGCCCTGGTCGCGCTCATACCGACTGTTCTTTATAACCAATTTCCCTCGACTTGTAAAGAGGGTTCCGTTCCTGGCCATCCGGGTCGGCAGTACGCAGTCGAACATGTCGATACCAGCCTCTATGGCATTTAGCATGTCCTTTGGGGTCCCAACCCCCATAAGATAGCGCGCCGAGCCCACGGGAAGAAGCGGTGCAGTGTGGCGGGCTATATCATACATCGTATCCGTATCCTCGCCAACACTCAATCCGCCGATTGCGTAACCGTCGAAACCGATGTCAATAAGGGCAGCAGCGCTCTCTGCCCTTAAATCCTTATGCATCCCTCCCTGCACTATGCCAAAGAGCGCTAGTTCATGCCTTATCCGCGCCTCTTTACACCGCTTTGCCCAGCGGTGCGTAAGGTCCATTGATTTCTTTACGTACTCTCTCTCTGCCGGATAAGGCGGGCACTCATCGAAGCACATCATTATATCGGAGCCAAGGGCCTCCTGTATCTCCACCGCCTTCTCAGGCGACAGGTGTAAGAGCGCGCCGTCTATGTGAGAGCGGAACTCAACACCCTCTTCGCTTATCTTTCTAAGAGGCGCAAGGCTAAACACCTGGAACCCTCCGCTATCCGTCAGTATAGGCCCCTTCCAGTGCATGAACTTATGGAGCCCGCCCATCTCTCTGATAAGCTCGTGCCCCGGGCGAAGGTAGAGATGATACGTATTCGAGAGTATGATACTTGCGCCAATAGAGGTAAGCTCCTCGGATGTCATTGCCTTTACCGTTGCCTTTGTGCCAACGGGCATGAACACCGGAGTATCGAAACTTCCGTGAAGGGTCGTATACCTTCCAAGCCTCGCGCCGGAAAGGTCTTTTTTAATAAGCTCGAACGAAGGCCGAAAATCACTAGTGCTCATACAATGACCATGCAGTCGCCGTAGCTAAAGAAGCGGTAGCGCTCCTTCAGGGCCCCGGCGTACGCCTTCATTATGAAATCCTTCCCGGCAAAGGCCGCCACCATCATAAGTAAAGTTGACTCTGGAAGGTGAAAGTTCGTTATAAGAGCATCCACTGCCTTGAACTCAAAGCCAGGGAATATTAAAAGCGCGCTCGCGCCGGATAATGCCGGCTCATTACCGGCAAACACCGTCTCGAGTGTTCTTACGACCGTCGAGCCAACTGCCACAACGCGTCGGCCTTCCGTCTTTGCGGCCTTGATTCTGCCGTATGCCTCCGGCGTAACATTATAATACTCTCCGGGAAGGCCTTTGGAAATAGTATCTTCTCTAAACGGAAGAAACGTAAGCGGCCCTGTATGGAGCGTGACGTAAACTGTCTCAACGCCCTTTGCCCGGATTTTACCAAGCATGTCATTTGTGAAATGCAGCGACGCAGTAGGCGCGGCAACAGCGCCCTCTTCTTTGGCAAACACCGTCTGATAGCGCGCCCTGTCCTCCTCCGTATCCTCGCGCCTTATATAAGGAGGAAGCGGCACGCGGCCTATTGAATGAATTGCCGCGTGCACGTCTTCGGACTTAAGCGTAAATGCCCAGAATGCGTCGTCCTCGCGCCTTAGGGCAGTTGCGACAATAGAAGCGCCGTTTGCCTCGAACATGACCCTTGCCCCTGGCTTAAACCCCTTCGATGCCTTTGCCATGCATATCCACGTTTCCTTTGACTTACCCTCTGCCCCGAGTTTTCTTACGAGCAGGAGCTCGGCCTTTCCGCCGCCTTCTTTTTTGCCAAGAAGGCGCGCAGGCATAACACGCGTGTCGTTAAACACAAGCACATCGCCGCTTTTTAGATACTCGAGGATATCTGGAAAATTACGGTGTTCGACAAGGCCGGTCTGGCGATTTAGCGCCATGAGGCGCGAAGAATCCCTGTGCTTTGGCGGGTGCTGCGCTATGAGTTCTTCTGGAAGTTCGAACGAAAAATCCGACAATGAAGGGAACGCGGTATCGGCCATGGCAATTGCAGAGTTCAAGCTCAATAGACCTTCTTTAATCTGGTTCCCGGGTAATAATGGTCGAGTATCTTCTTATAACTGTATCCGGCATCCGCCATGCCCTTTGCGCCCCACTGGCTCATGCCAACGCCGTGGCCGGAGCCCCTGCCCTCGAACACAACGGCGTCGCCGTCAATATCGACCTCGAAGAGCGTGCTCTTTAGCTTCGAATACCCAAGCGCCTTTCTTAAGTCCTCGCCCGAGACGTAGTACGTTCTTCCCCTGTCATCGGTTACCGCAAGGACCTTTGCCCTGTCCGACCTCGTCTCTTCCTCGACCTCGATATCGCTAACCCCTTCTACACTTACGCCTATCTTGTTTAGCGCTGCGGCTATCTCGGTCTTCGACACCTTTAATTCCCATTCGTAATTGGGCGCATCCTCGTCGTACTTGCTTTTAACGGACCTTAAATAATCGTGGCTATCTCCCCAGACATCTCCCGAGTTCTCGGTCCTTCCGCCTGCGCTCGAGTGAAAAAGAGTAAGCGCCGGTCTTCCGTCGTAAAGAAGCACCTGGCCTTCGGTAAGCTTCACAGCCTTGGAAGAAGCGCTGTCTTCCTTGCCCGCGCCCGAATACACCTGGTCCATCACAGTCGAGGCGACGTCGTAGGCAGCGCCTTTTCTCTTTTCCTTCTGATAGAGCACATACGTCCTCGAGACAACGGCCTGGGCCTTGATTGCCTCTATATTCCACTTAGACGATATCTCGTTGTTGATTATGCCGACTACATAGGCCTCGACCGGCACCTCGTTTATGACGATGAGCTTGCCGTTAGTACCCTCTCTAACCTCTATTATGCCGCGGTACGGCCTGCCTTCGACCTTGAGTATGTACTTAACGGGCTTAAATCGTACGGGCAAGGCAGTCTTTTTACCGGCAATCGTAGCCTCGCCACCGGAAAATAGCTCGACAGTTACGCTTTTCCCAAGCTGCGAGTCATCGACTGTAACGGAGACAAGGGAGTCGAGCACAAGCACCCTCACCGGCTCGCCGCCGTGGCTCATTGCCACGCGAGAGCCTGCGGCGCAGCCGTAGAAGACCACAAAGGCTACAGTGAACACCGCAAACGGCAAAACGCGTTTTATCCCAAGCATATCCCTCACGACGCAAAAAACCTCGTAATAAAAAGTATGAACAGCCCAAGCGCCATGGACGCTACGCCAAGGATACGAAGGGTAGAGTCAGGGATATCCTGCACCAGGAGCGCCCACTGCTTCACCTTGGCCGGATATATGAAGTACGGTATGCCCTCTATCACGAGCACGACCCCTATGGCCAGTACAAGAGAATACACCAAGACCTCCGTATGCCTGACATGCGCTGCCAAAGGGCCGATGGCCCCGGCAGGGAAAAATCATACCATATACGGCAAAATTACGAAATAGTATCGAACGGTAAAAATTTTACTCGAAGGTCGCGAGATATGCCGCGAGCGCCTTGAACTCCGCGTCAGTGCCTGCGGAAACAGGCATTGTCATCACGGACTTGAACCTCTTGGGGTTCTTTAGGTACTCGAATACCCAGTCCGGGTTATAGCGCTTCGATGCCCCGACAAGCGACGGGCCGCTAAGCCCGCCTATCTCAGAGCCTTCCTTTATGAGAAGGTGGCAGCCGTAGCAGCCAAACTTCTTCTCGAACACGGCTCTGCCCTGACGCGAGTTCTCGGGCTTAATGGTCCCCCTTGAGACATTCGGGGCCTTAAGGGTCATCAGGTACACTGCAACGGATTTTGCGTCCTCCGCTGAAAGTGACGGATGGTTGCCCGGGTTCTTCTTCTCTAGAGAGTAATAGGCCATGGGCCTTATTGGAAGGGGCTTTGCGAGCCACTTTTCCAAAAACCCCTCCTTATACTTCGACCCAGAGTACCAGAGCTCGGGCCCCTTTGCCTTTACAAGGTCCTCTACAGTCTTTGCGGTATCCGGGCCCTTGGTTATGTGACATGAGGCGCAGCCCTTTGCCTCGAACACGCCGCGGCCGTCTGCATTGGCAGAAACTACGGCCGCAAAGACAAAGATAGCGGCGACTGTAGCAGTTAATATATATTTTTCAAAAGTTATTGCCATACGGGTTTTATACACTTTGAAGCCTTAAAAGTCAAACAAAGACAGCGTCAAACTATCTCGTACTCTTCTCTGTGGAACACGTCAACCGGCTTTACTATGACGGCCTTTTTCGTCCGCCTCTCGATATCCTCGACAACCCCGCCCTTATCGGTTAAGAGCTTGGCGATGACCGGATTGGCGTACACAGTCGCCTTCTTTTTCATGGGCAGCTCACGAAGGAGTTCCCTGTAAATCTCCATCAGCACGGTGTACTTGCCCTTTATAAGACCGTCTCCTTCGCAGTAATAGCACTTCTCGAGAACCGACTGCGTAAGGCTCTCTCTCGTTCTCTTACGCGTCATCTCGACGATGCCAAGCTCGGAGATCTTTAAAATATTCGTCCTGGCCTTATCGGCCTTCAGCGCGTCCCTGAGCTTTCTATACACCTTCTCGCGGTTTGCCGGCTTGACCATGTCTATAAAGTCTATTACGATAATGCCGCCGATGTTTCTAAGCCTAAGCTGCGCAACGACTTCGTCCACTGCCTCGAGGTTCGTTCTTATAATGGTATCCTCGGAACTTCTCTTGCCAACGAACTTTCCGGTGTTAACGTCTATTGCAGTAAGCGCCTCCATCTGGTCTATGACTATATGCCCGCCCGAGGGAAGCCATACTGTCTTACAAAGCGCCTTCTCGAGCTCGACGTCTATGCCGTAGACGTCGAACATCGGCGCATCCCCTTTGAACCTTTCAATCTTACTTCTTATCTCCGGCATGTATTCGGCTGCGAATGCGTCGGCCCTCGCGTACTCCTCGTCAGAATCTATGACAAAGCGCGAGACTTCGGGGGTAAGTATGTCGCGCATGCTTCTAAGCGTAAGGTCGAGTTCTTCGTAAAGGAGCGCCGGGGCCTTTTCGCGCTCGGATTTGCGCGCGATTGTCTCCCAGAGCTTCACAAGGAAGTTCATATCGCCCTGGATTTCGTCCTCGCCCTGGCCCTCGGCAACGGTGCGTATTATGAAGCCGTGCCCGGGTTTACGAAGCCTCGCAACTATGCCTCTTAGCCTTCGCCTTTCCTTTTCGTCGTCAAGGCGCCTTGATATGCCTATCTTGCCATACGATGGCATGAACACGAGGTAGCGTCCGGGAATGCTCACGTAAGAAGTAACGCGCGCGCCCTTGGTGCCGATAGGCTCCTTCTCGACCTGCACGAGAAGTTCCTCGCCCTCTTTTATCATGTCCTGGATCTTGTGGCTGTGGTGGTGCTGCTGCCTTCCGTGCTCGCTTTTCTTCTCGTCCTCATCGCCGTCGTCATCGGCCTGGCTGTCTAATTCCCTGGACTTCTCCATAACGTCGGCTACGTGGAGAAATACCGTTCTCTCGAGCCCTGCCTCGAGAAAGGCCGCCTCCATGCCCGGCAGCACGCGAGCCACCTTGCCCTTGTAGATATTGCCGGTAATGCCCTTATCGATATTACGCTCGATATGGTACTCGACAAGGCGGTTATCCTCGACAACCGCAAGCCGCTTCTCGAAAGGGTTCAAGTCCAGATATATTTCTTTTTTGATACTTCTGTCGGACACTTCCAAAGGCTCCCCGCGGCCAGGACGGCGCGCGCTCTCAGAGGGCGCAAAATACGCGCCTCGTCTTTCGCCGCAGCCTCAAAGGCCTGCTTAAAATACAGTTCTTGTTTTTCTGACGGGGATAAGGGATGCTTCTTTTGGAGTGATAGAGAGAACGTGCGCGAGCGCTTCATGCGGTTTAATGCCGGCTGTTTCGCGCTTAATCAAGCCGAAACCCAGTACGCCTCCCTCGAAATACACGTCTTCGAGTAGCGGCAACATGTCCACCGTCATTACCATGCCTTTTCTTTCAACCCTCGCTGCAAGCTCTGTGCCTCTCTTTTCCTTAAAAGCCCTTAAAAACCCGTCAACCCTGTCTAAATCTATAAAAAGCCCGAAAGGGGCTTTGCCTAAATCTACTGTAAAATCCTGCTTTTTAATGATAGCAGAGAGCGGCGGCAGTTGCAAGCCTATAATTTCAGAAGACAAAATCTTTATGCCTTCGGGCAGTGCTTCGTTCACCCTGAGTTTAAAAGATTCTTCGTCAAAATCGATCGAGGAAATAAGCTCCATATCAACGTACTCATCATCGCTCTCAACACCTACGGAGAGAGGTGTTGCGAAAGAAACCCTCGGGTGCGGATGAAAGCCCTTTGAATAGGCAAGAGGCGCGTCGATACGCCTTAGCGCCCTTAGAAACACGTTCATCATCTCGAGATGGCTTATCAAGCGGACATCTCCGGTCTTTGAGAACCGAAGCCTTACTCTCGTATTGGGCGCGTCCTTTGGCAATGCATGCTTCCCGCCCAATGCCTCTTCGCTTGCAGATATGGAAGCCGTAACGTTCTTTATCACTCTAAAGTCGCACACGCCGCAGTCAGAGCACCTTCCCACCTTGCAATCGGGCGTTGCCGCGGCGCTAAAGGCAGACTCGCATTCCTCTATAAGAAATTTTTTATCTATCCCTGACTTAAGATGGTCCCACGGAAGCACCTCATCCAGCGACCGTTTCCGCGTTGTATAGAAGTCGGCGTCGACATGGGCCTTGGCCATTGCATCCTTCCAGAGCTGCCAGTTGAACTCTTCAGTCCACCCGTCGAACCGCGCGCCTTTCTTGAATGCCAGGAGCACGAGCTTGGAGAGCCTTCTATCGCCTCTTGCGAACACGCCTTCGAGAATGCTCATCTCCGGTGCGTGCCACTTGAAACCGAGCTTATTTCTCTTTGCGCCCTCGCGAAGAAAATTAAGCATCTCCTTTGAATACTCAAGTGTAGCCTGCGGCTCCCACTGAAACGGGGTAAAGGGCTTTGGCACAAAGGCAGCGGCGCTGACATTCACATCCGGCAATTTTTTAAGAAACGCCCTGCCCTCCTCCATCGTCTTTCTCGAAAGCGTTATGATTGCCTCTACGTCCTTTTTGGTCTCCGTGGGCATGCCTATCATGAAGTATAGCTTAAGAGATCTCCATCCAAGCGAGAATATGTCGCGAGCCCCGGCTATAAGCGCGCTCTCCTCTATGCCCTTGTTAATGACGCTTCTTAGCCGCTCCGTGCCTGCCTCAGGCGCAAGTGTAAAGCCCGTCTTTCTTACCTTTTTTATTTCTGCCGCAAGCCTCGCATCCAGCGTGCCAACGCGCATGGACGGAAGGCTAACTGATATGCGGCTGCCTTCGAAGTTTCGCATAAGACAGCCAAGAAGCTCGTTTACTCTCGTATAATCGCCGGTAGAGAGCGAGAGAAGCGATGCCTCCTCGTAACCTGTCTTTTTAAGCGCCCTCTCTACGTAAGCAGTTATTTTTTCGATATCTCTTTCCCTCGCAGGCCTGTAGATCATGCCTGCCTGGCAAAAGCGGCACCCCCTGGTGCATCCCCTTGCTATCTCTACAGAGAGCCTATCGTGCACAGCCTGGACAAACGGCACGACCGGGGCCTCAGGGAAGGGAAGCTTATTTAAATCAGGCTCTACGCGGCGCGAAACCTCCTTATAGTCATCGTAAACAGGGGTAACAGAGCGTATGGTCGAATCGCTGTTATACTCGACCGTAAAAAACGACGGCACGTACACGCCCTTTATCGATGTCAAACGCCGAAGGGTTTCCTTTCTTCCAAGCTTCTGCTTTTTAGATTCGATAAGCGCCGTGCATATCTCCGGCACGGCAAGCTCGCCGTCGCCAATCAAAAAGCAATCGAAGAACTCCGCAACAGGCTCAGGGTTGAATGCCCCCGGGCCGCCGCCTATTACTATCGGGTCTTTATCGCTTCTCTCGGATGAAAAAAGCGGCACGCCTCCAAGCTCAAGCATATTTAGCACGTTCGTGTACGAGAGCTCGTACTGAAGAGAGATGCCAAGCACGTCGAGGCTGTTTAAGGCAATCTTGTTTTCAAGGGTAGTGAGCGCGAGGCCCCTCTCCCTTAATAGCGCCTCCGCGTCCTTCCACGGCGAGAACACGCGCTCGCAGGCAACGTCTGGCATGGCGTTCATCACGTTATAAAGTATCTGCATGCCAAGGTGGCTCATCCCGACCTCGTATGCGTCCGGGAAAGCGAGGCCGAAGGTAAGCGAGACCTTCGAGATGTCCTTTTTAACGGAATTTATCTCGGCGCCCGAGTACTTGGCGGGCTTGGATAAAAGCGTAAGGTATGTTGAATCAAGTTTGCCGGTCAAAACCAAATACTCCTAACACACGCCGCAGCGCGAGCAGCTTCCGACCTCGCATGGCTCTGTGGTTTTCTCATCGATAGAGCGCGTGTACTCGTTATAAAGATATTCCTTTGATATGCCCTGGTCTATTATATCGAAGGCAAAGACCTCGTCCTTTTGCCTCTCTCTCCATACAGAAGGTTCCACCTTTGGCATGGCCCTTGAAAACGCCGGCTTCCACCCTGACCTCGAAGCCTCGAGCACTGCCTTCGAGGCCCTTCTGTCTGCCATGGCAAGGTATGCCTGCGTAAAGGCCGCTCTCACAGGATGCGTCTTTACCTCAACTCTGCCCCTTAAGTGAGCGAGCCCGTCCTCTATGATTTTATAGCGCCGCTCTATGACGTCCTCTGACTCGAACCTGTGCCATTGAAACGGCGTGAAGGGCTTTGGCACGAACGCGCCGACACTTAGCGCAATGCTTCCCTTGAATGCAGCCGCAAGGTTCTGCGTAACCCCGACTATGGAGGAAACGTCCTCATCGGTCTCTGTCGGTAGCCCGACCATGAAGTAGAGCTTCAATTTGGAAAATCCCCTTGAAGCTGCCATTGAGGCGGCAGTAAGCAGCTGCTTATCGGTGATACATTTATTTATAACGCGCCTTAACCTGTCGGAGGCAGCCTCAGGAGCAATGGTAAGAGTCCTGTACCCTGACTTTCCGAGAAGCTCGAGGAACTCATCATCTAACATATCGGCCCTTAGAGACGAAAGCGTCATCGTAAGCCCCTTTGACGCGCCGTGGCGAAGGACTTCCTTTATGCCCGTATACTCGGACACGGCAGCGCCGACAAGCCCGATTTTCGTAGTTGTCTTTGAAGCCTCATCGATTGCCTTTATAACTGCCTCGAGGCTCCGCTCTCTTGGCGGAAGGTAGACAAACCCGGCTGCGCAGAAACGGCACCCCCTCTGGCACCCTCGCTCTACTTCTATTAGAGCTGTATCGGAGAACTCGGTATCTGGTGTAAAAACGATGGTAGACGGCACGATGTCGAGAGAATCTCCTGAGGCCCGCACCCGCCTTACAGGAAGCGGCGCGCCGTCTGCCGGCTCGATAGACTTAACGCGTACTCCGTCGTAGGTGACATTATATAAGGACGGCACGTAGATGCCCTCTGTCTTCGAGAGCGCCTTTAGCGCATCCTTCTTTGTCGCGCCTCCGTATATAACCTCGGATAACTTCCCGACAAGGCTATCCATAACGCCTTCGGCCTCGCCTATGAAAAAAAAGTCCATAAAGTCTGCTATAGGCTCGGGGTTTAGCGTCACGGCGCACCCTCCTGCCATTATAAGAGGTCCCCTGCCTTCCCTGTCCTTTGAGAACACGGGAATGGAGGCAAGAGAAAGGATGCGGGGAATGTTTATGTAATCGTCCTCAAAGGATACAGAAAAGGCTATTACGTCGAAATCCTTTAACGGCGTGGATGTCTCGAATGACTCGATGTACTTTGCCTTTGCGCGAAGCTCTGCCATGTCTGCCTTATCCGGCAAAAATACGCGCTCGGCAAGGCGGTCCTTGCCTGCGTTTAGAAGGCCGTAGAGGGACTGGAACCCGAGGTTACTCATGCCGACCGAATAGGTGTTCGGGTACACGAGACAAACGCGGAGCCTTCCGCCCGGGTCGCTCACCGTATGGCCGCGCTCCCTGGATAACCTCTCTGCCGTGCTCTTTAAAAACGGACGTGCTATTGCCGTATCCTCCAAAAGGATTGCATGGATAATGCGATATTATCACACATGAGAGTGTTGTTTACAAGGAAGAGAGCGCAAAAATCTAATGCCGCTACCCTCTTCTGTGGGCAAGGAAACCGACGTAGGCGTAATGCATCCCGCTTATTATGGTGATGGCGGTCGTAAGGTATATGATGATTGGCATGTAGGCGCTCGTTCTAACCGGCTCCCAGAGCGCGGCAACGACAGCAGACAGCTGAAATATTGTCGAGAGCTTTCCAAACACCGACGGGATAATCTCGATTTTCTTACCCGCGCTCTTTATGCCGATATACCCGGTAAGTATCATCAGATCTCTCGATATGACCAGCACGCAAAGGTAAACCGGCAAAAGCCCCTTTAAGGAGAGCATGATGAAGGCCGCTGTCATAAGGAGCTTGTCGGCTATCGGGTCCATCATGCGGCCAAACTCTGTCCTCATGTCAAAACGCCTTGCGATGTAACCATCGAGGCCGTCGCTAATCCCTGCGATAATGAAGACGATAAACGCGGCATCGTCCATGCCGTACTCAAGAAGCGCTACGAACACGGGCACAAGGAATACTCTAAAGACCGTTATGATGTTAGGTATATTCCACTTGACCGGAACCTGACGCATATGTGCCTTTCTATTTAAGCCAATCGAAGAACTTCTTTTCTCCGCCGCCGTCTGTAACAGGCGACTTTGGCATCTTCGTAAACACAGCGCTGCTTAGCATCTCGATCTTGGCTTCATACGGGGCAACACCTTTTTCCAGAATCGGTTCTTCGAGCCTGTATAACGCCTCCGAGACCTTGCCCCTTGCCCACCAGAGCCTGCCGGAAGCATCGTAGATCTCATAGACCGCCGTCATCTTTATCGCGGCCCTTGGCACAAAGACCGAGCTCTTCCACCTCGTTATCTTTATAAGGAGCACCGCGTCCACGGAAAGAAGCCCGGCAAGCTCCCCTGTCTTCATCCCGGCAACAGGTTCTTTCCCGGCATTACCAAGCGCTGCATCAACGGCATCTCCCGGCAAGACCTTATAACCGCGGGCCTTTAGCTCGTACTCCGCGTACTTGGTAAAGAGCGCGGCTATTTTCTTCTTCTCGGCATCGAACTCCTCGGACACGTCTTCCAAGTCAATTGGCAAAACGGCTACCGTCCTTACGCCCTTTGTTTCGTAATCCTTTACCGTATCGGACTTGACCATGCGCATGCAGCCCGAAAGCACGCACACAAAAAGCAGCGCAACAGATACCCTGAAAGCGGCGTTAAAAATCCTCATCCGGCGCTACCTGCCCTTTCTTTCGGACTTTATTATGACCTTGTTTTCTCCGCCAGGGATTACGGCATAATCGGAGCCCAGGTCCTTTGACATGCGCTCGTAGAATGCGCTCCCGGTCTCGGAGGTAAGCGCTGAAAGCGTTATCTTGCTTTTAGTAAACGACGAATAGGAGAGCGATACTATGTAATCGAGCTTCGATATCCTTTCTTTTAATTCCTCGAACTCTGCGTTTGCGCCAAGGCCGATTATGGTCAAAATGACCGTGCCCGATTTCTCGTCAGGCACAGCGGCAAAACGCCTGACATCCTTGGTAAGGGCCTTTAGATCCACCTTGGCCTCGATAACAACGTGCATGGCCATGACGCCGCCTTCGTTTGCGCCCTCTGCGCCGCCGGTTGTCTCATCGGGGCCGCCCTCTTCTATCTTTTTTCCGCTCTCTGCGTCCACATTCGAGCCCGCAGACTTTATAAGGGCCTCTGCCTCGGGCATATCGAAGTGCCTCATCCAGCCGATGGAGAGCACCTTGTATTCGGTGACAAAACTCTCGGCCTTGGGAACTATCTCAACGGCGAATATGTCGGACTGATTTTTATATACGCCCTCGCCGACTATCTGCTTTATGGCTGCGGCCACGGCGCTCTTATACGCGCTCTCGACCGCAAGCCTTCTCATATCAGAGGTAGAGTCGAACTTTACCGCATACCCCTCGCCCTTTACGGTTAAAAAGGCCCCGCCGCCAGGGGCTGCCGGCAAAGACGCGGCAAGAAAAAGCACGGCAAGGATAACAAACGGCATCAGCATTTTTTTTAACATCTTTAGAAATTCTCCTTTTATTTTTGGCGCTAACTGCCTTTAGCAAAGAACTCGGCTGCCATTGCATCTATCTTATCGACCGCCACGGGTTCCATCCATACGATGCCAGGTACTTTCTTAAACCACGTAAGCTGCCTCTTTGCGTAATTACGCGTGTTCTTCTTTATGAGTTCAACTGCTTCCTCGCGCGTAAGACCATCGTTTACATAAGAAGCCATTTCCTTATACCCAAGCGTCGACATGCTCTTTAGAGAAGGCGCATACCCATTATCGAGGAGCCCCCTGACCTCTTTCTCAAGACCGGATTGTATCATTTCATCGACCCTTGTCTCTATATCTTTATATAATATAGCGCGCTCCTTTACAAGACCGACGACAAGGTGCGGGTGTTTTTCCTCTTTAAACCCGTGCTCCTTCTGGAACTTCGATATCGGCCGTCCGCTAAGGAGATACACCTCCAGGGCCCTTACCACACGGCTGATGTTATTTGAATGCATGGAAGCTGCCGCAGCCGGGTCAACTGCCCTTAGCCTCTCGTATAACGCCTCTCTGCCTTTTTCCTCTGCCTCTTTTATAAGCCCTTTTCTAAGCTCTGTATCGCGCGGCGGGCCTTCGAACAGCCCGTGAAGAAGCGCACGTATGTAGAGGCCCGTGCCTCCTGTAACGATTACGCGCTTACCGCGCTTTGTTATATCGTCTATTGCCGCTTCCGCATCGCGCACATAGTTTGCCACGTTATAATCAACGTCAGGGGTAACAACGTCTATCAGGTGGCACCGTACGCCCTTTAGCTCTGCCTTCTTGGGCTTTGCAGAGCCTATGTCCATCCCCTTATAGACTTGAACGGAATCGGCAGAAATAATCTCCGCACCGAGCCTCAAGGCAAGCTCGACAGAGAGCTTTGTCTTACCAGAGGCAGTAGGGCCGGCTATGACAAGGAGTTTGGTCAGATTTACCACGAATATATTTCTTTATATGCCTTCTCGAAGTTTACCCTCAACTCCTCATCCTGAGACAATTTATGCAAGTATCCCTCAGGCTTATATACCGAATCTACAATATCATCGCACAAGGACCCGATGCTTATTCTGAAAATTTTAACACCGTCTTTTTCTGTCGTCGTCAAGTGAACGGCCCTGTTATCGTGATGATATTCCCATCCAATTTTTTTGCCATTCTCTTGATATGCCAAATTCGGCTGCGCAAGATGCACAAGCTTGTGCCTAAAAACCTTTTGCAAACGGTTGGCGACTTCTTCCGTATATTTCATTACTTCTGTCATATAAGCCCGAGACCTCAAAGTTACGCCTTTCGGATTTTTTACCGACTTTCCCAAAGTTTTGCCACACAAAGGGCATCTATTATCAACAGGTTCGTAGCCATAAAGTTCGCCCAACAAATCAATGGTTGAAAAACAATAAAGCAACGCTGGAAAAGGCGCTGGCGCATATTCGGACTGCGCAAACAGACAATGCTTTACATCCTTTGACAGGGCATCTGTTCTTTCCTTTAAAAAATTCCTGGCTCTGGTCAAAACATCATTCGTGTCCACAACAATTCTCCTTTGCCGGACTTGCGTTCGGAACCGAACATCCGGCATATAGCAAATTGTTTATAAAAATGTACCACTATCCGCAACTTTCACTACCGAGAATCCCAATCTGTCCCTTTCAAGCGGCAAGTTGACCGTCAGGCGAGGCAGCAAGGCCAAATCGCCGCTTGCCGCTCCCGTAAAAATATCCACAGCAACACCGCCGCCCTCTACTGAACCTGCTGCTGCGGCTTTGCTGCAAACTGCCTTAGAAACGCGCCGATAACCTTCGCCGCAGCCTTATCATCAAGCGCGTCGGCCAGATCCTGTGGCGTTCTGCCCTCGCTATCCTTGGCGCTTAAATCCGCGCCGGAGGCTATGAGCGCCTCGACGGCGCTTGGCTCCTCGCCTTCCTTTGCAACAGGCGCCGGGGTATTACCCTCCATATCCGCGCCCCTGTCCTCGAGAAGCCATAACATTTCCTCCCATCCCTCGGAAATAACAGTATGCAGCGCCGTACACCCGTGCTTATCTACGGCATTGACGTTTGCGCCGCTTACCACAAGAAGCTCCACCTTCTCCTTCATGCCGTCCGCATACGAATAGGCCGTATAATGAAGCGGAGTTTGTCCGTCGTTATCCACGGCATTCACGTCCGCGCCGGCCGCTACAATGGCCTCTACCATGGCTGCATCGCCAGACTCTATCGCCAGATGAAGCGGTGTGGCTCCGTCCTCGCCGGCCTTGGCATTTACCTCTGCTCCCTTGGACAAAAGAACCTCGACAACGCCGCCACCGTCGTCGGCGCGCGCTGCCACGTGAAGCGGCGTGAAGCCGTATATGTTTTTCGCGTTCACGTCGCCCCCCTTCGCGATAATGGCTTCGGCAACGTCCTTGTAATACGCCCCTGCCGTATGCATGGCCGTGTTGCCGTCCTTGTCTATTGCCTTTATGTCTGCGCCGCTTGCCAGAAGAAGCTTCACGGTCTCATGCGAGCCCTCGATAAGGAGCGGCGTTTTGCCGTCCGAAGAAGCCTTGGCGTTCACGTCAGCGCCCTTTTCAATCAGGAACTTTACGACCTCATCGTCGCCGCGGTTCATGGCGTGATGGAGCGGAGTGTACCCGTTCTTGTCTTTGGCGTTCACATCGGCGCCGAGCGCGGCAAGCGCGTATATCATGCTGGTATTGCCGCTCCTTGCCGCATCGATAAGGCCGCCCCTTAAATAAAAATAGAGGCCTATGCCTATTGCCGCTATCCAGACGCAGATGATGGTATATATGACTATCTTCTCCTTCTTATGCATCAGAGCCTCCCAAACATTTTTTCAATATCAACTCTCGTAAGCCGCTTTACAGCCGGCCTTCCGTGCGGGCATCTTCCGGCTGTTTCTACGTCCATGATATCCCTAAAGAGCATGGCTGCCTCATCAGGCCGCAGCTGCCTCGGCCCCCTGACAACGCTGTGGCAGGCTACACGCATGAGCGCCGAATCAACGGCCTCACTAACACGCGAGGCAGAGCCGAACTCAGCGATATCGGATGCAAGGTCTTTTATAAGGGCCTTATTGTCGCGGCTCCCAAGAATTTCGGGCACTGCCTTTATAAGAAATGTCTCGCCTCCAAGCGAATGAGACGGGCCAAATGGCTCTATCTCAAAGCCCATCTTCATAAGCTCGGGAAGGCTCTTTACGATAGAGTCCTTTTCCTCTGGCGTGGTCTCAACGCGCTCCGGGATGAGAAGATACTGCGATGGCGGCCTTTCTCCTGCAGCGCGGCTTTTACGAAGCTTATCGTAACGAACCCTTTCTGCGGCAGCGTGCTGGTCTATTAATATAAAGGCGTCTTCCTCCTGAAAAAGCAGGAACTCGCCAAAGAGCTGGCCTATGAACGTGGCAGGGGCAAAGGAGGTTTGCACAGGAGCAGGAGAAACAGCAGGCACAAACGAACGCGTAGCAGCTGTGCCCGGTGCAATCTTCGAACCTTGCGCATACGGCCATGCCTTTACGGTCTCGCCAAGGCGCGTCTCTGTGCGCGAAAAAGACGCTGGCGCGCTGCTTACGTGGGAAGCCGCGGCCTCACGGGAAATATTATTTTGCAGCGGCGAGGCCTCCTTTGACAAGAGCACGCTCTTTACAGCGGCCCTCACCATGTCAAAGACAAATGACGTGTTCTTGAAGCGCACCTCTATCTTAGCCGGGTGCACGTTCACGTCCACATCCTCTGGGTTGATCCTGATATCCAAAACAACAAACGGATAGCGGCCCGAAGGAAGCATCTGCATAAAACCGTCCATAACAGCCCGGTTAATGCCCTTATCGCGAACAAAGCGGCCATTGACGTAGGTATAGAGGCTATTCGCGTTAGAGAATGTCAGCTCAGGCGCTCCGACAAAACCCGCAACCGACGCCCCTGCCTCTTTGATTTCTATATCGCGCACAGGAAGGAGCGCGTCGCTGATAGAGGCGCCGAATATGTCAAAGACCCTGTCCTTAAGGCTTCCCTTCTTTACATCAAGAGAAACGCTTTTGCCGTGCACGAGCTTGATTCTAACGTCCGGCCTTGAAAGCGCAATGCGCTTTACTGTTTCGAGTATGCGGCCGAATTCCGTTGACGAGCTTCTAAGAAACTTTAGCCTTGCAGGCGTGTTCGAGAATATGTCCTCGACCTCGACACTTGTGCCGGAGGGAAGCCCCTTGTCTTTTATAGAAGGCTCTCCGCCGCCGTTTACTGTAACGCTTACGCCGGAGTCCTCGTCCGTTGACCTGGTCGAGAGCGTTACTCTCGCTACAGAGGCGATACTTGCAAGCGCTTCGCCGCGAAAGCCCATTGTGCTTATATTGAATAAATCGTCTTCCGAGTATATCTTGCTTGTTGCATGGCGCTCGAAGGCAAGAGAAGCATCCTCGCGTGAGATGCCGCTTCCGTTATCGGTTATGCGGATAAAGGTTTTACCTCCATCGCGGACTTCGATTGCAACGTCGGTCGAACCTGCGTCAAGCGAATTCTCGAGAAGCTCCTTTACAACAGAGGCCGGCCTCTCGACAACTTCGCCCGCGGCAATCTTAACGGAAAGCCGCTCATCCATCTTTTTTATGCGGTTTTTAGCCTTAATAGCCATACCCGAAAAGTATAGAACATTTGGCGTTTTTTTGAAATAGCGGGGTTAAAGAAACTTGCCAAGCGGGCAGGCAGAGCAGCGCGGGTTACGAGGGCGGCAAAAATCCTTGCCTGTCTTTACGATAAGCGCGTGGTACTCGTTGAACATCTCTGTATCGTGCTTTAAATTCTCCATAAAAAGCTTTTGCATGTCATTATACCCGGCCTTTTGGCCTACGATTTTATGGCGCATGAGCATGCGCTTTGTGTACGCATCTATGACAAAGACCGGCCGCTCTGCGGCATAAAGCAAAATCGAATCGCATGTCTCAGGGCCGATGCCGTTTATGGAAAGAAGCTCTTCCCTTAATGCGTCCGTCCTGTGGCCAAACATCTTATCAATGCTGCCGCCATAAATGTCGAAGAGATGGTTAAGGAAGTGCTTTAGCCGCGCTGCCTTGACGTTAAAGTATCCGGCTGGCCGTATATACTGGGCAAGGTCGTGAACGGCAAGGCTGTGCATCTTTTTGGGGTTCAGGGCTTTTGCCTTTTTGAGGTTTACAATCGCCTTTTCAACGTTAGTCCAGTTGGTGTTCTGGGTAAGTATCGCGCCGACAATTATTTCGAACCTCGTGTCCCCGGGCCACCAGTCTTGAGGGCCGAAGGCAGAGAACATCGCCTTATAATACGAGCGCAAAGTTTTCTCGAGGGATATTCTGACAGGTTTGGCCATATGCTGCGATAGTTAAAACGGCGATTTTAGCGCCAAAGTTGTATCTAATCATCGAAAGGCGTAATCAGGCTTACCGCCTCTTTGTTTTTCAGAAATCTGGAAAAAACCTCCATGCCGTTCGACAGCCTGTTGGATTCTAATTCAGATACATTACCTGCATGCTCAAAAGACCATCTTAAACGCCCACCGGGCGGCTCGCCTACCTCATATTCATGCTCCTCATCCTTTGCCCACTCTATGGCCTTAAGTTTTGCCTCTTCTTCGGTTTCCGCCTCTATGACAACGATTCTTTCTTCCCACAAGGGATTATCTCTGGACACAGGAGAGTACGAAGCCTTGAAAAACAAATTCACCGTATACCACATAAAACACCTCCCACATCCAGCCACGGATTTGAAAATCTTTACCAACCACAAACAAACCGAAATCCAATTTTAGCCGGGGCACGCATCGCCAAGCCGGCCTGCGGACTACTTAAATTCATTTTCCCTATATTCAAGCACAGCGGTTTCTTCCACCTCGCGCTCATCGCAATAACCAAACCCTCGTTGCTCACTATACAGTTTCACCTTAAACTTCAAATACACAGAGACCTGTCCACTATCAACCTTAGAGACCTTCAAAATTCCGTCTTCGGGATAACCAAAACAATGCCTTCCGTTAAACACGCCTCTTCCATAAAATACCAACACGCGGCGATTAGAGGCCAGGTCGACTTCACCGCCATTCTCTACCAACTCAACCGGGGCTTCTATGCTTATTTTCTCGTAGCGGTTATCATGACTGTCATAGGTCCGCATGGCATCGAGATGCCAAAGCGTCACAACAGCATCGCCGCCCCGCTTGAGAGCATGGCCATACTGCAAACCAAAAAAGAATTCTTTCTCCTCCGTCTTTTTCCAGGCACGCAGTTCATCACGGTACTTAAGATGTTTCTCTTTCTGCTCAAACTGAACCCCTGTTGCATAGTACTTAAATTCCCGTTTTCCAGGGAAAAAGATGAAGACCACAAGGACAACAGGGATAATCCATAGAAACCTATATCTATTTCTGTACAGGAAAGCCTTCATTGAAAACGCCTCCTGGCATCACACCAAAGCAACCACTCGCACCATATTCGCGTTCGCAAGTTTGCCGTCAGACGAGGAAGAGGCGGTTTTTTCGCGCAGGCGTATTTTGGTAATACGTCGAGCAAGGAAAAACCGCCTCTGACAAAGTATGGCGGCAAAATCGCGAACGCGCCCGCCTGGCAAATCACCGGCCTACATAGCCTTAAGCCTCTCGACCTCTTTGGGAGTCAAAAACCTCCACTGCCCCAAAGGCAGCAGCCCAAGCCTAAGCCCCGCAAATTCTATGCGCTTCAGCTTCTGCACCGGATGCCCGATTGCCATGCACATGCGCTTAACAAGGCGGTTACGGCCTTCGGTAACGATAATCTCTATCCAAGAGTTCTCATCTGTCTTTTTTACAAACCTTGCCTTTGCAGGAAGCGTTCTGCCGTCCTCGAGATACACGCCGCTTTCGAGCTTTCGTATGTCGTCCTGGTCAGGGACGTCTCTTACCTTTACGAGGTATTTTTTCTCAACCTTTGACGACGGGTGCATGAGCGCGTTTGAAAGCTCGCCGTCGTTTGTGAGAAGCAGCACTCCCTCTGCGTCGTAATCAAGGCGGCCTACTGGGTAGACTCTGCCCTTGACCTTTTTTATCAGGTCCATGACAAGCGGACGTTTTTCAGGGTCTGATAAAGAGCAGATGTAGCCCTTTGGTTTGTTGAGGAGCACGTAGACAGGCTTTGTTACCTTAAAGAGCCGCCTACCGTCGAGTTCGATAACATCATTTAATGGGTCGGCCTTTACGCCAAGGGTTACAACCACCTTGCCGTTTACCTTCACCCTGCCTTCCGTGATGAGCTCTTCGGCCTTACGCCTGGATGTTACGCCAGCCGAGGCAATGAGCTTTTGTAAGCGCTCGGCGCCGCCGGATGCCTGGTCTTTCGGCTTCTTTACGGCAGGCGCAGCGCTGCCTTTTCGCGGCCTTCGCTTTAGCGGCTTCGCTGCTGTTCTTCGGAAAAGCGGCCTAGGCTTTGGGGCCTCCCTCTTGTTCTGGCCCTTCTCCTGCTCCGGTTTTGCCTCCGGCCTCTGCTCCGGCTTCTCCCTCTGTCTCGATGCCCGTGGATTCTGTTTCCTCGGAGGCCTCTTCCCTAAGCTTTCTGATTTCTTCTTCTGCCATTTCATTCATTACCCCTTCGCCCTCAACGGCCTCTTCTCCGTAGGCATTTGCGTTAAATTCCTTTTCAAGCGTTTCGATGTCTTTTAGTGTCGGCAGCCCTGCAAGGTCTCTAAGATTGAAGGTCTCGAGAAACTCCTTTGTGGTGCCGTACATGACCGGACGTCCGGGCACTTCCTGCCTGCCAACTATCTTAACGAGCCGCCTTTCGAGAAGCGTTTTCAACACACCTGCCGAATCAACGCCCCTTATGGCCTCGAGCTCGGCCCTTGTGATAGGCTGCTTGTAGGCTACCATCGCAAGGGTCTCAATGCCGGCCCTGCTCATCTTCGGAGTGCCTATCTTAAAGAGCCTCTTTATCCACGGCGCGTTCGCGACCTTTGTCCTAAGCTGAAACCCTCCGGCAACTTCTTCTATATAGATGCCCTTTGCATCCGCCTCGTAATCGGTAACGAGTTCCTTTAGCGCGGCCTTTACAGCGTCTTTCTCAACACCTTCCATAACGCCCGCTATCTTGTCTAACGTGAGCGGATGGTCTGCTGCGAAAATCAGGGCCTCGATTACGGGCTTAAGCGCGTCTTTTTCCATTTCAGTGCACCTCGTTTGAGACCTCGGTAACGGCAGCTGTCTTGGGGGCGGCTGCGTAGACACGTATGATGCCGTCGTCGGTCTGGTTTATTTTTACCATCGTAAGTTTGCAGAGCTCGAGAAGCGCAAGGAAGGTGACTATGATCTCACCTCTAACGGCATCCTTGACAAAGAGCTCGCCAAATACCGCGCTCTTGTCTCTTCCAAGCACTTCCATTATGTGGTTTATCTTATCTGCTATGCGGAAACGGTCTACTGTAACGTCCACGCCGTAGGTCTTCGGGGCCCTTGCCAGTATGTCCTTAAAAGCGCTTAGAAGGTCGAACAGCGAGATATCGGTAAGGAGCGGGCCTTCTTCTATTGTCTCCTCGAGGCCGTCAAGGGGCACGTTTGCCCCGCGCGTGAACACGTCGCGGCCAAGAAGCGGCAGGTTCATCAAATCGTCGGCAGCGTACTTGTACTGCTGGTACTCGATAAGCCTTCTTACAAGCTCCGCCCTCGGGTCAATGCCCTCGTCCTCCTCATCTGCCTCCTCGGGTATGGGCAGAAGCATCTTGCTCTTTATGTGCACAAGGGTTGCTGCCATAAGAAGGAACTCACCTGCAAGGTCCAGGTTCATGGACTTTATTATATCTATATACGAAAGGTACTGCTCCGTAATAACGGCAATCGGGATATCGTAGATATCGACCTCGTTCTTCTTTATAAGATGAAGAAGAAGGTCAAGCGGGCCTTCGAATATCTCGAGCTTTACTTTGTAGTTGGGGTTCACGTTGCGTCTCTCCCTATTTAAGCCCCATGGCTTTTCGCGCGTCGTTCATGGTAGAAGCAGCTACCTCGCGCGCTTTGTCAGCGCCTTTTTTAAGCACACCTTCGACAAAGGACGGGTCTTTCGAAAGCTCCATTCTCTTTTCGCGGATGGGGCGTATACGCTCTACAATCTTCGGTATCGCGCTCCGCTTGCACTCTATGCAGCCAATTGTTGCCCCTGTGCACCCGGCCTTCACCCATTCAAGGGTGGAAGCGTCAGAGTATATCACATGATAAGAGGTGTAGAAAGGACATTGCCCCGGAGTGCCAGGGTCTGTCTTTCTCTTCCTTGCAGTGTCGGTTACCATGGCAGAAAGCTTTTTCTCTATTACCGAGTCCTCGTCAGAGAGGTACACGGCGTTGTCGTATGACTTGCTCATCTTACGGCCGTCGGTGCCAAGGACCTTCGAGGCCTCTGTCAGTAAAGTAGCGGGTTCGGGGAATGTCTCGCCGTAGAGAAAGTTAAAGCGCCTGGTTATTTCCCTTGATAGCTCCACATGCGGCGCCTGGTCTACTCCAACAGGCACCTTGTTGGCCTTGTATACTATAATGTCGGCTGTCTGGAGTACCGGATAACCGAGGAAACCAAAGGTATGGATGTCCTTATCCTTAAGTTCGGTCATCTGTTCCTTGTAAGTTGGATTCCTCTCAAGCCACGGTATTGGCGTTATCATGGATAAAAGCACGAAAAGCTCTGCATGCTCGAGCACATCGGACTGCCTAAATATCACTGACTTCTCGGGGTCTATGCCAACGCTTATCCAATCTAGCACCATGTCAGTGACATTTGCCTTGACGGTCTTTGTATCTGCGTACCCGGTAGTAAGCGCGTGCCAGTCGGCTACAAAGAAGAAGCATTCATCCGTTGCCATGAGCTTTAGCCAGTTTTCGAGGACCCCGTGGTAATGGCCAAGGTGCAGCTTCCCCGACGGCCTCATTCCGCTAAGTACGCGAGCTTTTTTCATACTCCCCCTGTTCCGCTGTAAAGAAGATACAATGTGATTTTATAAAACGGCGCGCTTATATAAGACGTAACGCCGCTTACTACAACGGCAATGAGTATGAACATGCCGTAAGGCTCTATCCTTGAAAATGTCGAGGCCGCGCTGTAAGGCAAAAAATGCTCGAGAATTTTGCTGCCGTCGAGCGGATGAATCGGAAGCATATTAAAGACCGCGAGCGAGACATTGATAAAAACAAGCATCTGTAGCATCGATATCAGCTGAAACGACACCTCTCCGGGCATTACGCCGGTAACGCCCGGAATAAACATGACGGCCCTGAAGACAATTATGCCCACACAGGCGAGCATTATATTGGAGGCCGGGCCGGCAAGGCTAACGAGCATAAGGTCCCTCGACGGATGCCCCATAAGACGCGGATTCACGGGCACGGGCTTTGCCCAGCCTATGAAGCCCGAGAAAAATATCATTAAGGTCCCTATCGGATCCAGATGCTTTATCGGGTTTAACGTCACGCGCCCGAGCATCGCTGCCGTAGGGTCGCCAAAACGCATGGCAGTATACGCGTGCGCAGCCTCGTGCACGGTTAAAGAGATGAGGATTGGCGGTACGCTAAGCAGTAATTGCTCCAGATTTATATTAAACATCTCCTGAGTTTAACAGATAACTTTTCCGCCAGTCAACGTAAATCTAAGATGCGGCGGAGCAAAGACGCGAAAAAACCGCGCATGGCAAAAAATACCGAAAATTCAAAAATATCTTGACTATTTCGACGATTAAGTGATAGATATATAAGATACCGAATATTCAAAAAACTTCGTAAAACCACAGGGTTCAGGGAAAATGCCGAAAAAGATACTCTTAGCCGACGATTCAATTACAATACAGAAAGTCATATCCCTCACTCTCGCCAGCGAAGACATGCAGATTACGATAGTAGGCGACGGCAACTCTGCCGTGCAATCTGCAAAGGAATCGAGGCCGGACTTAATCCTTGCCGACGTTGCCATGCCAGGAAAGACCGGGTACGAAGTCTGCGAGGCAGTGAAGGCAGACCCTGCTCTTGCAGGAGTTCCGGTGATGCTCATATCCGGAACGTTTGAGCCGCTAGACCCTGCGGCAGCTGAAAGAGTTAAGGCCGACGACCACATAGTAAAGCCGTTTGAATCCGAAGACCTTATAAAGAAAATCAAAGCGCTTCTTGCAAAGGCAGGCGGAGCACCTGCAGCAGCGGCACCTGCGCCTGCGCCAAAACAAGCGGCAGCACCGCCACCGCCGCCGCCACCTGCTCCGAAACCTGCGGCAGCGCCGCCACCTGCGCCACCACCTGCTCCGAAACCTGCGGCAGCGCCGCCACCTGCGCCGCCACCTGCGCCGCCGCCTGCTCCAAAACCGGCACCGGCTGCGCCTGCAGCAGAGGTATGGGAAGCAAGCGATTTTCTAGGCGCTCCTGAGGAACCGGCAGCCAAGGCAGCTCCTTCGCAAGACGTTGCAGACGAATTCGGATTTCTGGATGCGCCGCCGCCTCCGCCGCCTGCTCCAAAACCAGCGGCAAAACCGGCAGCGCCGAAACCGGCTGGTGATGACTTTTTCGATCTAAGCCTTGATGAAGCGCCAAAGGCAGCTCCTAAACCTGCGGCAGCACCACCACCGGCACCGAAACCCGCGACAGCGCCGCCGCCAAGACCTGCCGCGCCTGCGCAGGCATACGCTCCGGCCTCTGGAGAAGGACTTGCCGGGCTCTCGAAGGAAGAGCTTACGGAGATGGTCCGCAAGATGGCAAGAGAGATTATCGAGGAAGTTGCCTGGGAAGTTGTGCCTGACATGGCCGAGGACATGATTAAAAAGGAATTCCTCGAAAAACTCAAGAAGGCGATGAGCAGGCCGGAATAACGACGGCTAACGCACGAGCAAACGGGGGACAACGCCGGGGCAAAACCAGGCGTTTCCCCTTTTCACTTTAAAGGGCATCACATGGACAAAAAAGAACTCGAAAAAGTATACGAACCAAAAAGCGTCGAAAGCAGATGGAGCGAGCTCTGGGCGAAGAAGGAGACATTTCGCGCGCCGGAATTCTCGTCAAAGGATACCTTCTCCATGGTAATCCCTCCGCCAAACATCACCGGCTCTTTGCACATGGGGCACGCGCTAAACAACACGCTCCAGGACATACTGGCGCGCCACATGAGGCTTACGGGCAAGGACGTGCTCTGGGTGCCGGGAACCGACCACGCCGGAATAGCCACGCAAAACGTGGTTGAGAAAAAGCTCCACGCAGAGGGCACGGACCGCCACAAGATGGGCAGGGAAAAGTTCATCGAGCGGGTCTGGAAGTGGAAGGAAGAAAGCGGCGGCACGATAGTCGGCCAGCTAAAGCGCCTTGGCGCGTCCTGCGACTGGTCGAGAGAAGCCTTCACCATGAACGAGGGCTTAAGTAAAGCCGTTCAAAAGGTATTTGTTGACCTGTTTAACGAAGGGCTCATCTACAGAGACGAACGCCTCATAAACTGGTGCCCGAGATGCCACACCGCTCTATCGGATATAGAAGTCGAGCACGAGGAAAGTGCGGGAAAGCTCTATCACATACGTTACCATTTATCCGATGACGAGACGAAGTTCCTAACCGTTGCGACCACCAGGCCAGAGACCATGCTTGGCGACACGGCAGTTGCCATAAACCCCGACGACGACCGCCACAAGGAATTCGCCGGAAAAACGCTTAACCTCCCCCTCACCTCGCGAAAGATCCCGATTGTCGAGGATAAGATGGTCGATACCGAGTTCGGCACGGGTGCCGTGAAGATAACCCCTGCGCACGACTTTAACGACTTCGAGGCAGGCGTAAGACACAATCTAAAAAGAATCTCCATCTTCGACGAGAACGCGCACGTAAAGGACTTGGTCCCGGACGTTAACAAGGACGTGCTCGAAGAGGTAAAGAATCTTCACGCGCACAAGGCAAGAGAAAAGGTCATACACATATTAAAGGAACAAGGCTTCATCACAAAGACAGAGGATCACGACCACGCGGTCGGCAAATGCTACAGGTGTAAGACCGTAATCGAGCCCTATCTTTCGCCGCAGTGGTATGTGAAGACAAAGCCCCTTGCAGAGGAAGCAATAAAAGCCGTTCAAACAGGGGCTACACGCATCATCCCCAAGACTTGGGAAAATACCTATTTCGAGTGGATGAGAAATATAAAAGACTGGTGCGTGTCGAGACAAATTTGGTGGGGGCACAGGATACCTGCCTATTACTGTGACGACTGCAATAAAGGCAAATGGGCGGAGATAAAGGGCGAGAAAAAATTCTTTGCCAACGCAAAGGTCAATGTACGCGCAGACGAGATAACCAAATGCCCTGACTGCGGCTCGAAAAACATAACACGCGAAACCGACGTGCTCGATACCTGGTTCTCGAGCGCGCTCTGGCCGTTCTCAACTCTTGGGTGGCCGGAAAAGACCAAAGAGCTCGAGCACTACTACCCGACATCGACGCTCGTCACCGGCTTTGACATCATATTTTTCTGGGTCGCAAGGATGATGATGATGGGCCTTAAGTTCATGGGCAAGGTGCCGTTTAAGGACGTCTACATCCACGCCCTTGTCAGAGACGCAGAAGGCCAGAAGATGAGCAAGAGTAAGGGTAACGTAATAGACCCGCTTACCATCATGGATAAATACGGCACCGACGCGCTAAGATTTACGCTCACGGCAATGGCAGCGCAGGGGCGCGACGTAAAGCTCTCGGAGGAAAGAATCGAGGGCTACAGGAACTTCTGCAACAAGATATGGAACCTCGCGAGGTTCACCCTCATGAACGTCGAGAGCGCGGGAGAACTGCCAAAGAACTTAAACACTGCCGATAAGTGGATACTCTCGAAGCTCTTTGAGGCAACAAAGGCAACTGCCACGCATATCGAGCGTTACGAGTTCGATGCTGCGGCACGAAGCACGTACGCGTTTACGTGGCACGAGATCTGCGACTGGTATGTCGAGCTAATAAAACAAGACCTTCGCGGCGATAACGGCGAAGAAAGAAAACGAGATTCAGCGCTCGTGCTCCTTCACACGCTAAAAGGCACGCTAAAGATGCTAAACCCGTTCATGCCGTTTATTACCGAAGAAATATACTCATACCTTCCGGGTGTCGCCTCCTCCATAACCGAAGAAGGATATTCGAAGGCACCGGGCTTTTCTTATGGCGAGGATGTCCAATCGGTCGAATGCGCGATCCGTACGATTACGGCAATAAGGAACGTTAGAACTGAACTTAACCTTCCGTTATCTGCAGAGCTTACTCCGGTTGCGATTACTGCCGACGACGCGTCGCACAGGGCGTTGTCTTCTCTATCTGCCTACATAACAAAGCTTGCGAGGTTAAAAAGCTTCGGCATCGTAAAAGGCGGCGCAAAGCCCGAGAAGTCAGCTGTCGCAATAGTCGAGGGCGTTACAATGGGCGAAAGAATCGAGGTCCACGTGCCGGTTGCAGGTCTGATAGACGCGGCATCCGAGATAAAAAGGCTTTCAAAAGAACTCGAAAAAACAGAAAAGGAACTCGGCGGCCTTACCTCCAAGCTCTCTAACGAGGAGTTCGTAAAAAAGGCGCCCGAAGAGGTGGTTCGAAAGGACAAGGCCCGGGTAGATACCCTTAACGAGAAAAAGGCCGCCATCAAGGCCGCAATCGAAAGAGTAAGGAGCCTCGAGTGATGGCAAAAGCCGGGGCAAAAAAACAAGGGGCAAGGCAGGGCTTCGACTACGTGGGCATGCTCGTAAAAGCCGCTCTTGCAGAAGACATCGGCTCCGGCGACATAACCACAAAGGCCGCAATAGACAATGGGGCAAAGGGCCGGGCCGCCGTACGGGCAAAAGAGCAGCTAACCCTTGCCGGAATAAGCGTCGCTGTGCTCGTGTTCAAGACGTTCGATAAATCGCTAAAATGCAAAACACTCGTTAACGACGGCAAAGAGGTGAAAAAAGGCGCCTCGCTCATGGAGGTCTCCGGAAGCCTCTCGTCCATACTCACGGCAGAGCGTGTGGCGCTTAACTTTCTTCAGCGCCTCTCAGGCATCGCCACCCTCACATCGGAGTACGTAAAACTCGCAAAAGGCGCTGGCGTTAAAATTCTCGACACGCGAAAAACGACCCCGTGCTTACGGATGCTCGAAAAATACGCGGTAAAGACCGGCGGCGGCTCCAACCACCGCTTCGGGCTCTTCGACGCAGCGCTTATAAAGGACAACCACATAGCTGCGGCAGGCTCGATAAAAAAGGCGGTGGAGCGCGTAAGAAGGAGCATCCCTCACGGCACTCCGCTCGAGGTCGAGACGGAAACATTAAAGGAAGTAAAAGAAGCGCTCGACGCCGGAGCAGACATCATCATGCTCGACAACATGAGTGTGGCCGAGATGAAAAAGGCCGTAAGGCTCGTCTCCGGCCGCGCCTTTACAGAGGCCTCAGGCGGCATAACGCTTAAAAATATCGCGCAAATCGCAAAGACCGGCGTTGACTGCATATCTATCGGCGCGCTCACTCACTCGGCACCCTCGGTCGACATAAGCCTCGACGTGCTATGAAAACACAGACAGACGGCATAGACCGGGACATACTCGGCTTTCTCAAGGCCAACCGCGGCAACTACGTCTCCGGACAGGAAATATGCGAAAACCTCGGCATATCGCGTAACGCCGTGTGGAAGCACATGAAGGCGCTAAAGGCCGCCGGATACCCCATAGACGCGAAATCGAGAAAAGGCTATGTGCTTACGCAGGCGAACTCTCCGTTCAACGCAATGGAGATAGAGTCTGTGCTCAAAACAAAGTTCATAGGCAAAGACCTTCACTTCATGGAAACAACGGAATCGACCAACTCGGTAGCCATGGAGCTTGCAAAAGGCGGCGCGGCCGAAGGCGCTGCAGTAATAAGCGACTCGCAAAAAAGCGGCAAAGGGCGCATGGGCCGGCGCTGGCACTCGCCTCCCGGGGTAAACATCTACACGTCCGTGATACTCAGGCCGCGCATCGCCCCGCACTCTGCCCCCGTTCTCTCGCTCGCAGCCGCAGTTGCGGTAGTCGAGGCGATAGAGGCAGTATCTGGGATAAAGGCCTCGGTCAAATGGCCAAACGACGTGCAGATAAACTCCAAAAAGGTCTCGGGCATACTTTTTGAGATGGCCTCGGACCCGGATACCGTAAAGCACATGGCAGTCGGCATCGGCATCAACGTGAACATGGACGCCGAAAAAACCCCTGAGGACATACGGGGCCTCTCCACCTCGCTTAAAAAGGAAAGCGGCAAAGAGATATCCAGAGTAGAAGCGGTCGCAGCCCTTTATTTCAGCCTCGAAAAATGGTATAAGATATTCTTGGACAAGGGAAACCCGCAGGTACTGGACGCATGGAGAAACTGTTTTAACGGAAAAGGCAAGGATATAAAAGTAAACGGCTTATCCGGGGCCGTGGAGGGCGTTTGCGAGGGCATAGACTCAAGCGGCGCGCTTCTTGTCAGAACAAAAGCAGGCGTAACCGAGCGCATAATGGCCGGGGACGTGAGCCTGTAGAGAGATAACCCGAGTGCTCCTAACGATAGACATAGGGAACTCTACCGTATTCATAGGGGCCAACGAAGGCGGCGTGATAACGCGCACATGGCGTCTCTCAACGGACAGAGAGCGCACCGGGGACGAATATGGCATAATGCTAAAGGAGTTATTTGCCGCATCAGGGCTTAACACCTCCGGCATAAAGGGCGCGGCAATGTCGTGCGTTGTGCCCTCTCTTAGGGATTCGTTCGTATCCGCGCTCGAGCGATACGTAGGCGTAACGCCGCTCGTAATCGAGCCGGGGGTAAAGACAGGGATGCCGATAATCACCGACAACCCAAAGGAGGTCGGCGCGGACAGAATCGTCGGAGCGGTGGCAGCGTACCACAAGCACAAATGCGAATTAATCGTGGTGGACATGGGCACGGCAATAACCTTCGACCACGTAACGAAAAAAGGCGAATACGCAGGGGGCGCAATCGCCCCTGGCGTACAAATTTCGGCAACGGCGCTATTCAAGGCTGCGGCAAAGCTTCCGAAGGTGGACATATCGAGACCGCGCTTTGTTGTCGGCAAGAACACCATAGACGGGCTTAAAAGCGGCATATACTTCGGCTTTGCCGCTCTCATCGACGGCATGGTCGAGAGAATCAAGAAAGAAACCGCGCCGTCTGCAAAGGTGGTTGCAACAGGCGGGCACGCCGAACTCTTTGCAAAGGAATCGAAGACCATAAACGAAGTGGACGAGCTTTTGATACTCAAAGGGCTCGAAATCATATACGAGGCGAACGCAAAATGAGCGCTACAGAAGAAGCAAGGAACGCGTTCCTTGCCGCAAAAAAACACCTGAGGGAAAAAAACCTCGACTCGGCCAGGGCCGAGTTTGAGAACGCGTACCGCCTTGACTCCGATAACCCCTCCTACATGTCGTACCACGGCATGATAGAGGCCGTAAAGTCCAACAAGATAGGTTACGGCTTGGACCTCTGCACAAGGGCCATAAAAAAAGAGTTCTTCAAGCCCGACTACTACGTGAACCTCGCCAGGGTCTACGTTACTGCCGGAAATAAGAAAGGCGCGATAATGGCCCTCAAAAAGGGGCTTCGCTTCGACCCCAACTCTGACGACATCCACGACATGCTAATCGACCTCGGAGTTCGCCACAGACAAATTCTGCCGTTTTTACCGAGGGCGAACTTCTTAAATAAGTACCTCGGCCTTCTCTTCAGGCGCATAATACCGGACATGTTAAGGAAGAAGCCGCCGGAGTTCGAGGAGGAAGAATCCAAGGAAGAAAAAAACCCGGCAAAGCGGCAGAAAGCAGCCGCTGCAAAAGTCAGTAAAAAACCTTAAAACGCGGCGGCAGGCACGCAATGGCCGCCCCAACAAACAACCATGAAAGTAAATAAGACCGTATACGGATACGTATCGCCGATGACCAACAGGGATGTAAAGCTCAACGTGGCAAGCGGCGCGGTATCGCTAAAACCCTCGGACCTCCTCTCCGCGATATCAATACTCGTGCATGACAAGGACACGGACATAAGAACGGCTGCAAAGACAAGTCTCGCAAAGATCGCCCCTGACGTTATAAGCAAGGCGATAACCGAAGGTGTCGAGCCCGAGGTGTTAAAGGAAATCGCGTACTCGCGCTTTGCATCCGAGAGCATAACTCTCGAGATAGCGCTCACCTCGACCGTCGGCGACGATACCCTTACCTTTCTTGCCTGGAACGGGCCGGCAAAGACCGCGTCGTTTATCGGAGGACTAAAAGAGCGCATCGAAAAATGCCCGAAGATAGCCGAGGCGCTACAGGCCAACAAGAACCTCGAGCCCCCTACCGCGGCAGCGCCGGATAACGACGATATAGGAGAGCTTAGCGAAGAAGAGGAAAAAAAGCTCCTCGAGGCTGCGGAAAAGGCCGAAGTTCCGGAAGAACTTCTCCACGACACGCCTCCGGACAAGCCTCTTAACATAACACAACTCCTAAACACCATGAACGTCACGGAAAAAATCAAACTCGCCATGACGGGAAATAAAGAGGCCAGGGGCGCGCTCATAAAATCGTCGAACAAGCTCATCTCGACAGCGGTACTGAAAAACGCAAGGATAACCGACGAGGAAGTCATAAACCTTACGGCCACCAAAGGCACCCCGGACACGCTGCTACGAATGGTTGCCAGGGACAAGGAATGGATGCAGAGCTACGTCATCCGTAAAAACGTCATAACAAACCCGAAGACGCCGCTCGACATCTCCATGCGCGCGCTAAACCAACTTGACATAAAGGACGTGGAGAACATCGCCAGAAGCAAGGGCGTATCCAGCGCCCTTGCCTCAGCGGCCAAGAAAATAGTCGATTCAAAACAGAAAAAGAAACACTAGGCCGCGCGGCATGGCAGATTACTCATGACCGTAGGGCTGCATCTATCAATAGCAGGCGGGTTCCATAAAGCGATTGAACGGGCGACCGAGGAAGGGGCCGATTGTCTGCAGATATTTTGCCGCTCCCCGAGGTCATGGGATGGCGGCGACACAAAAGACATCGAGGCAGAGGCAAAGCGCTTTAGAGAAACAAGAAAAAAATCGGGCATAGGCCCTATAGTGGTGCACGCCTCTTACTTGATAAACGCTGCAACGCCCGACAACGCGCTCTACAAAAAGTCGCTTGCGCTTCTATCTAAAGAACTCTCTATCGCGGCCCTGCTTGGCGCAGAGTTCTATGTGCTACATCCGGGAAGCCGCGGCCAGACATCCAAAGAGGCGGCAATAGAGCGCCTCGCTGACGCCGTAAGAGCGGCAGTAAAAAAAGCTGGGAAAGACGCCCCTGCCCTGCTAATCGAGAACACTGCCGGGGCAGGCTCGCAGCTTGGAGGAGACCTTTTAACAATAGCGGCAATTCTAAATACGCTTAAAGGAGTAAAGGCAGGGCTCTGTTTCGACACGTGCCACGCATTCGCAAGCGGCCTCAAGATGTCGGATAAGACGGATGCTTTGGCGCTTACGAAGCTCATCGACTCAACCGTCGGAACAAAGCGCCTATCTCTTATACATCTTAACGACTCAAAGGGCGGCCTCGGCTCCAACATAGACCGCCACGAGCACATAGGCAAAGGACGTATCGGGCTTACCGGGCTCGGGGCTTTTCTAAAGATAAAAGAAATACGGCGCGTTCCCGTGATACTCGAAACGCCAAAGAACAGAGCAGGCGACGACAAAATGAACCTGAAGACAACCCGGGCGCTACAGAGCTAAAGAAACAAAAAGGAGAATAGACACATGCACGACCTCATCATCATAGGCGGCGGCCCTGCGGGGCTTACCGCGGGCATATACGCAAAAAGAGCCATGCTCGACGTCATCCTAATCGAGCGCGAGCTCGTCGGCGGACAGATCGCGCTTAGCGACGTTATAGAGAACTACCCCGGGTACGCCTCCATAAGCGGCATGGAGCTAATGGCGAAGTTCGAGGAACAGGCAAAGGCCCAGGGACTTGAGATAAAATTCGCAGAGGTATCTTCGATAAAGCTCGACGGGAAGGTAAAGGTGCTCTCGACCTCGGAAGGCGAAATGAGAACAAAGGCAGTGATACTGGCAACAGGGGCAAAGCCAAAGAGAATCGGGGTTCCCGGAGAAAACGAGCTCATAGGCAAGGGAGTTTCGTACTGCGCTACCTGCGACGGCCCGTTCTTTAAAAAGCAGAAGGTCACGGTAATCGGCGGCGGAGATACGGCCGTAAAAGAAGCAGTGTACTTATCGAAGATAGCTTCGCACGTGGACCTCATACACAGAAGGGATTCGCTTAGAGCCGAGAAGGTGCTTCAGGAAAAGGCCTTCAAGACAGCGAACATCAAGATCCACTGGAACTCCATACTCAAAGAGATAAAGGGCACGAGCAAGGTCGATGCCGTTATAGTCGAGAACGTAAAGGACTCATCCAAGACAGAGATACCTACCGACGGCGTGTTTGTCTTTGTCGGCATAAACCCGGCAACCGGCTTTGTTGACCTTAAAAAAGACGCCTCGGGCTTCATCATAACGAACCAGAACATGGAAACATCGGTAGAGGGCATATACGCTGCCGGGGATTGCAGGAATACGCCGCTGCTGCAAGTTGCAACGGCGGTTGGTGACGGCGCGATAGCGGCGTTCATTGCCGAAAAATACATCGAAGACTTCGAATAGGGCGCGGGGCATGAAAAGAAAAGCCCCAAAAAGACCTCTCATCATATCGCTTGGCGGAAACGCCCTTATCCAAAGGAATGAACGCGGGACAATCGAAGAACAATTCAGGAACGCACAAAAGGCGGCAAAGGCAGCGATAGAGCTCATCACGCCCTCCACTCCCGTTATAATAACCCACGGGAACGGCCCAATCGTCGGCAATCTTCTCATACGAAGCGAGGCAGCCAAGCAAGAGGTTCCCGAAGACCCTCTATACATGTGCGACGCTGACAGCGAAGGAGCTGTGGGCTTTATCCTGCAGCAGGCCCTTCATAACGCCCTTGGAAAAGCCGGTTACAAAAGACAGGCTGCCGCAATAGTAACCCAGGTCGTAGTGGATAAGAACGACAGGGCATTCAAAAACCCCACAAAGCCCGTTGGCCCCTACTATTCGAAAAAAGAAGCAGCGCTGCTTACTAAAACAAGAAAATACGTCATGAAAGAGGACAGCGGCCGCGGCTACAGGCGCGTTGTTGCCTCCCCCCGCCCTATCAGGGTAATAGAGGCTGATATAATAAAACGCCTCTCTCTTACCGGCACTATCGTCATAGCCGCTGGCGGCGGAGGCGTGCCTGTTGTCGAAGGTAAAGATAAAACGCTTCGTGGCATAGACGCTGTAATAGACAAAGACCTTGCAACAGTGTGCCTTGCAAAGGAGCTTGGAAGCCAAACGCTTATAATACTCACGGCAATCGAGAACGCTTACGTTAACTTCACTACGCCGAGCCGTAAAGCGCTTGGAAAAATAACGGCCTCTGAGGCAAAGCGATATCTTAAGGCAGGAGAGTTCGCCCCCGGTTCCATGGGGCCAAAGATAGAAGCTGCAATAGAGTTCATCGAGAACGGCGGGAAAAAAGTCATCATAACAACGCCTGAAAAAGCAGCCCTTGCGCTAAAGGGCCGGGCCGGGACAATCATCACGCCTTAGGGCACGTCTATCTCAAGACCGTCGTAGGCAAAATGAACGCCCTGCGGCAGCTTCGGCGAATCAGTTACATAATCCAAATTATGACCAAGGTGCGTAAGGTAGACCTCCCCTGCCCCGACCTGGCCTGCGGCCTCGATTGCCTCGTCTATGGAGAAGTGGCTCGGATGAGGCTTCTGTCTTAGTGCGCCGAGGATAAGAACGTTTACTCCCTTTAGAAGCCCGAGCGCTTCTTTCGGTATGCCGCTGCAATCGGTAATATACGCAAGAGCGCCAACACGAAACCCGAGTATGCGGCCATAACCGTGCTCTATCTCAACGGGCGTTACCTCGAAGTCAAAGAGGTTGAACTTCCCTTTTATCTCGTGGAGCGTAAGCTCGGGCTTCCAGCCGTCTCCCTCGCTCCTTTCGAATATATAGGAAAACTTCTCGCGTATCTTCGAGATGGTCTTCAAATCCGAATAACACGGAATGGAGGCTCCCATGGCCATGTTAAAGGACCGAAGATCGTCTATGCCGTGTAAGTGGTCGGCGTGCTCGTGGGTGTAGAGGACCGCGTCTATGCGCCTTAGATTATTTACGAGCGCCTGCGCCCTTAGATCCGTGGACGTATCGATTAAGATATTCCTGCCGTTTACCGACAAAAGCGCGGATGCCCGTGTGCGCTTGTTTTTTGGCTCAGTGGACACACACACCGCGCAGCCGCATCCTATAAGGGGCACGCCGGTTGACGTGCCGCATCCGAGTATAAGGGCTTTCATGGTTTGGAAAGGCATTAGAACGCGCCGCAAGGCTTGCGGCCCGCCCTACTCTTCGCTGTATTCGCCGACTACAGGCAGCTCCATTACGGCCTCTTCGCCGTGCGGGGCATCGTCTAAGTAATCGGTCAAATCGCCGCCGGCCGGGTGCTCGAAGTGCATGCCGTCGATGAAGAGCGGGCTCGCGGTGGCATCATATACCTTACCCTTGAAGGCGAAGTATATGGGCTTGCCTGGCTCGCTGCCGTCGTACTTCTTTAGTTCCGCTGCGTTGAATTTTTTCATATCAGACAATATAAAACGGCGCGGGCATAAAAGTCAATACCAACGCGAGCACGGCGCCAACTGACGCTGCCCATGACCTCGTATCGAGCATAACGGTGTCGTCCATTACCGGCGGATGCCGCATGCCTATTGCCGTTATGATAACGCCCCAAAATGCCCACCCGGGCCACGTATAAGACGTAAGCGGCGAATAAAAATACAGCAGGCCAAAAATTATGAATGCAATAGAGAGAGCCCTGGATATTACGCCGTGCGCCCTGCCCGCTGACGCATAGAGGATGTGGCCGCCGTCAAGCTGCCCCACGGGAATAAGGTTAAGGCACGTTATGAAGAACCCTATCCACCCGGCAAAGGCAACGCTTCCCACATACACGCCTTGGCCGTGTGGCAACGTTCCGAGCACAGCGTACTTTATGGCCTTATATATGAGCGGTTCGCCAAGGAGCACGTACCCGGAGCTGTCGAAGAGAAGAAGCGAATGCCCTGCGGCAGATTCCGGCACGTAGGTAACACGGGAGAGAGCGAGCCCGACGGCGGTAACGATGACCGCAACAAAGAGCCCGGCAAACGGCCCTGCCGCGCCTATCCAGACAAGGGAACGCCGCGTGGGCATGGGGCTTTTCAAGCGGATTACCGCGCCAAAGGTGCCGATAAGCGGCGGCAGCGGAGGCCCAGGGATAAAATACGGAAGCGTTGAAACTACACCCTCTCTCCTTGCGGCAAGATAATGCGCGAACTCGTGGGAACCGAGTATTAAAAGAAGGGAGAGCGAGAACGGCACTCCCTTTACTATATCCGAAGGGTTATTATAGGGGTCTGCTCCCTCGAAGTACGCCCCGGAGAGAACCGTCGTAATGGCGGTTATTATAAGGAGCGCCAAGGGCGCGTACCTTGAGCCGAAAACCTTGAAAACGATTTTTTTAAGAAACCTAAAAACGAACATTCGCCTTCCAAACGCCCGGTGCAGCCAAGCGATTCCTTTGCTTTTTACGCCGCCCAAGCGTATAATATAATATTAACAGATTTCACGCTGATTGGGAGAAATACATGGCAAAGGCAATAGCGCTTTTATCAGGCGGGCTCGATTCGAGCCTCGCGGTAAAAATGATGGTCGAGCAGGGTGTCGAGGTCCATGCCCTTAACTTCACGAGCTCGTTTTGCACCTGTAATGCAGGCAGAAAGACCAAGGCAGCCGAGGGCGCCGGGTGCTCAAACGGCGCAAGGGCGCTCGCAGCGGAGCTTGGCATACCGATAAAGACGATGGTCAAGGGGCTCGAATACATGGAAGTAGTGCGCAGCCCCAGGTACGGCTACGGCAAGGGCATAAACCCGTGCATAGACTGCCGCATCTACATGTTCAAGGCGGCAAAGGAATATATGCTGGAGATCGGCGCCGACTTCATCATCACGGGCGAGGTCATAGGACAAAGGCCCATGAGCCAGAGACGCGACGCCTTTAGAACAGTTGAAAGAGAGAGCGGGCTCGAGGGGCTAATCCTTCGCCCGCTTTGCGCAAAGCACCTTGACGAAACGATACCGGAAAAAACCGGGCTCATCGACAGGAATACGCTAATGGACATATCGGGCAGAGGAAGAAAGCCGCAGATGGAGCTTGCCGAGGAGCTAAACATCACCGACTACCCGTGCCCTTCCGGAGGCTGCCTTCTTACCGACAAGATATTCTCCAAAAAGGTAAAAGACCTCCTCGACCACTCCCCAACACTTACTATAAAGGATTTGCAAACACTCAAGGTAGGCCGACACTTCAGAATAGGCGGGGCAAAGATTGTAATAAGCAAGAACGAGATGGAAAACACGAGCCTTAAGGGCCTTCTTCAGCCAGGCCACACGCTGATAGAGCCGTTTGGATTTCCAGGCCCTGTTGCAATAGTGTGCGAAGACGAGCCAAACGGCGCGGTGGAAACTGCCGCAAGGCTGCTATTTAAATACGCGCCAAAGGCGCCTCAAACAGGCTGCCGCGTGACCGTTACAAGGAACGGCGAAATAACGGAAATGGAAGTAACCTCTCCGCTTGGCGAAGTAGCTGCCAAAGAGGCCCTCGTATGTTAGAAGCGCTGAAAACAAGCGAGGCAGATATTACGCTCGACAAAAAATTCGAACACCTGAAAAACATCTTAAAGGACATGAGCTCCGTGCTCGTTGCCTTCTCAGGAGGCGTGGATTCAACATTTCTTCTAAAGGCGGCCGCCATGACGCTTGGAGCAAAGGCAGCTGCGCTCACGGCAACCTCGCCCACTTATCTTGAAAGCGAGCTTGCGGAAGCCAAGGCCCTGGCCGCAAGCTTTGGCGTAAAGCACTTTATCGTTGACTCCAACGAACTTCTTATCGAGAACTTCGCCGAGAACCCTGTTAACCGTTGCTACTACTGCAAGACCGAGCTCTTTTCCATCTGTAAGGACATGGCCGGAAAAAACGGCATGGCCTTTGTTGCAGACGGAACGAACATGGACGACCTTGGAGACGTTCGTCCCGGAAGACAGGCAGCCGGGGAAAAAGGCGTCAGGAGCCCGCTTGTCGAGGCCGTGCTCTCAAAAACCGAGATACGCGAGCTAAGCAGACGGCTCGGGCTCCCCACATGGGACAAGCCAAGCCTCGCGTGCCTTTCTTCGAGGTTTCCGTACGGAACGAAAATCACCGAAGAGAGGCTCGATGTGATAAAGGCAGCGGAAGGGTTCCTTAAGAGCCTTGGGTTAATAGAGCTTCGCGTGCGCTTTCACGGAGATACGGCAAGGATAGAAACGAATCCGGACGGCATGGGGCTGCTTACCGGCAGCGACAAAACCAGGCTGGCTGCCGTTGAAAAACTTAAATCCCTCGGGTTTACCTACGTGACAATCGATTTACAGGGCTACAGAACAGGCTCCATGAACGAACCACTGAAGGTAAAAAACGCCAAACCCTAAAGCATCTTTCTCTTCCTTGCCTCTTCTATCCATGGCCTTACGTGTTTTGCTATGAGCAGCGCCGTAAACTGCGAGTCCCTGTTAAGAAGCTCAAACACCTCGGTGGGCTTTGCGGACTCGAACCCCTTGAATGTTATCTCCCCTGCCTTCCTAAATACTTCGATTATCTCTGCCCTGTCGCGGCTCTCGCAGGATATCCAGAACTCGAGTGTTTTATAGGGAATAAAGAAGTTGTCCCTTATGTCGCTATGGAGGTCAAGCGGCGACATGACGCGCTGAAAAAAGAACTTTTTTCCTTTCATCTCGGAGACGTAGGCCATCATGGCGTCCTTGCTTAGCGCCTGCCCTTTGTTGTAGATATCTGTTTTTTCCTCAAGAAGCCTAAGCGCCGAGACCTGCGCGCCGCCGGCAAGGGCTATAAGGTCGCTGTAACACTCCCTTGCGATAAGGGTAGCCATGTCCTTACAGACCGTCTGGTCGCGCTTCTCGCGCATTATGCCTATGCCCTGCTCTATCTCGGGCGGTATCTTTAACGTATACAGGGTGTCTATGTAGATATCGAACGGGTAAACGAACTCCGGGCGCATGCGCTTTTTTCTCTCCTTCTCGAGCAGTATCTCTATCTTTGCCCGAACCGCCGAATTCCTGCCGGTGCCTCTCGATGCCTCATTTATCTTTTCGCTGATTGCCACACTTACGGTCTGCGAAAGCCCCTGTCTTGGCGGTATGGTCATGGTCTCGGCCTTTGCGCCAAATGTTATGAACACCCCTGCCTGCATCTCGACAAGGAGCGCCTTCTCGAGGGCCTCCCTGTACATCTCGCCAATATTTGCCTGCTCGAGATCGAGCCTGGCAATGGCCTCGCCTGCTGTAGTATCACCGGCCTTGAGCTTTGCCGAAAGTTCGTTTCTACGCGCGGCTATGGCCTGCATCTTGGCCTCGTAGTTCTTGTGTATGTCCTTCATCTGAAGGAGCGAGCCCTTTGCCTCCGGAAGCTTTTTCTCTATTCTTTCCTTGTAGAGCCAGAGCACCCTGTGTATGTCCGAGGCAAGAGATACGAGCTGCGATACAGGCCCCGAGAATATGGCGGCGTCGCCGGGAAGGCTGTTTAGCCGTATACCCGAGTCTACCTCCCTTAGCCCCGCGCCCTGGTTGTACCGAAACGCGGCATCGAGGATGGGCGTGTAGAAGTTCTCCTTCATGTACTCGGCCATGGCTATTTCCTTTATGGCGCGGGTCTTGGTTGTAAAGTCCTTCATATCGACAAAGAGCTGGCCCTCGAACTCGAAGGTCATCGGCGCGAGTATGGAGCGAAGGTCCTTTGAGAAACGGTATATCCTGCCCTTTTTATATTCCTCTATGAGCATGGCATCGGCGTAGCCGGAGGCGCGCCTGTCTTCCATGTGAAGGCGCATGGCCTCTACGAGCTTATGCACCTTCTCGTCTATCCAGTACGCGAAAAACCTCTCTGCGGTATCAAGTGCGGCGGCATCGGCATCCACACCGCTGCCCTTTTTCGAGGAAAGCAGCCATCCGAAGGCCCCCGAAGATTTCGAGAACGGCACGAGCGCTGCCGTAAGCTTATCGAGCGCGGCTGCGCGCTTTACGTCCTTCAAATACGTGTTCTTTATCTGCGCGGCAACTGCGACGAGCTTATCCGAGCCGCCCTCCATGACTGCCTTCAAGCCCCTGTCGTCGACACACGCCTCCCTTAGGGCCTTATGCGAGGCATCTCCGGCGATGTCGAACTCGAGTAGATACGCATAGAACGAGTCCCTTAGCGCATTTATATCCGCAAGGCTCTTTGCCAGAGCGCCAAGTTCCTTGTCCTTTTTTATTATATCGGCTATGGTCCTAACAGTTGACGCCGCATCGGCCTCGCCTTCGTATGAGCCGAGGTTTGCCGCAATGGACGCGGTAATGGCGTCGTTTAGGCCGTAGGGGTTTACAACGGAGGCAAGCGTATTGCCCTGGATAGCCACAAAGGCCTTTGGCACGACAGCGCCTTTTATAACCGCCTCGTAGAACGGGTTATAGTAATGCGCGTTATGTTCCCTGACCTTATCAAAAAGCGCCCACACCGCGCCGCGCGTTGCTCCGTACAGGGCGAAACCAACGGCAATATCCAGGCGGTCGTAGGAGATACCCTTGATTCTCGCATCCTTGAGCTTATCCTTATATTTCCGTATGCCGTTTATTATGGCAAGGAGCGCCAGATACGACGTCACCTCGCCGATATCGACGGTGGACTCGTCCTTCATGGCCTTGTCGAGCACCACCGCTATCCAGTCTATATACTTTTTACCGGAGCCTTCCTTTGAAAACCATACGGCGAGCATGTCGGAATCGACAAGAGGGGTGAAACAAGGCATCTTGGACGAAATGGCGCTCTCAACAGAATTCGCGAGGAGAAAGCCGCCTTTGAGAGTTTCCTGCATTAGAGGCCGCTTTTGCTGCACTGCCGACTGCGCTGCGCCCGGGATCCCGGCATCATCGAAAGTTATGGAAGCACCGGCAGCCTCTGGCCTTACGGCCTCGTGCCGCCTCTTTATCAGAGAAACAAGCTCCTGCACCGCGGCCTCGACGATGCCCTCGTCATCGGCGCCAAGGTGATAGGGAATCTTCAACTCCGCGACATGCTCGCCGTGGCGAAACCTTATAGTGCCGGGATCGAGTATCCAGAACCTGCCGTGCACGAAATCGTCCTTGCTTCTGGCAAGAGTATCGTATACGGTTTGGCGTTCTTTGATATATATATCGGCCATTAGCCTAAAGAATACAACAATAAGAAAGAAGAATCAAGATGTTATCCTGGCCGAGCAAACAGGGGTTTACTATTCCAGCAGCGCGCTTTTTGTGCTACCATACGGCTATGGACCTGGTAACAACGCACACGAACGCGGACTTCGACACCCTTGCCTCCATGATAGCCGCAAGGCGGCTCTACCCGGGCGCGATATTGTCATTTCCGGGAACACTCGAGCGCGGGCTTAAGGAGGCGATAACGGCCCTTAAGCTCGAAAATGCGTTCACCCCTGCCGAGTCCGTTGATGATCGTAAGGTAACGCGCCTGGTGCTCGTTGACATAAGCCGGTCATCGAGGATCGGGCGGTTCAAGGAACTTCTCGGCAAAGAAAAAGTCGAAGTGCACGTCTACGACCACCATCCGAAAAGGGACTCCGACATAAAGGCTACGAAGGAGGTCTTCAAGGACTACGGCTCAACGACGACGATACTCGCCCTCATGCTGAAAGAAAAAAACATCGCCATATCCGAAAACGAGGCAACGGCCATGATGGCCGGCATATACGAGGACACCGGAGGCCTTACGTTCATATCCGTAAGACCAGAGGACTTCGAGGCCGCGGCGTGGCTTCTCAAATCCGGCGCTGACATAAAGACCGCTTCGTCCATAATCAAGCGCGAGCTCACGCCAAAGGAGGCCTCGGCGCTCTCGGAGCTTATAAAAAACAGCGCACGGTATTCCTACGGCAGCACTGGCGTCATACTTGCCTCCGTCTCATCCGACTCGGGCGACATCGACGCGGCGCTCCTTGCCCACCGCCTGATGGACATAGAAAAGCCCGGGGCCCTTATCGTGCTTGCCGAGACACCGGGCAGAGTGCACGCCGTGATACGCAGTTCAACGCCCGGGTTCGACGCCTCCAAAGCGGCAAAGATGCTTGGCGGCGGCGGGCATCCGGAGGCTGCGTTCGCGTCCATCAAGGACAAGACCATCACCGAGGCACGAGAGATGGCGACTGCGGCAATCGAAAAGTGCGCCGCCGAAAACACGCGCGCCCGCGACATCATGAGCGCTCCGGCCATAACCGTCGAGGCAGGCGAAAGCATCGAAAAGGCCTCGGCCCTCATGACCAGATACAACGTGAACGCGCTGCCTGTCGTTGAAAAAGGCCGCCTCACGGGCGTAATAACGCGGCAGATCGCCGACAAGTCCGCCCATCACGGGCTTAAAAATGCGCCTGTATCGGAGTTCATGACCATAGACGCCGTATTTGTAAATGCCGGTGCGCACGCCTCTGAAATAAGAGAAAGATCCCTTGGACGAGACCAGAGGATACTGCCGGTTATCGATAACGGAAAGGTCGCGGGCGTCATCACGAGAACGGACCTTATAAAGCTCCTCCATAAAGAAGGCTACGGCAACGACACTGCCGCAAGAGAGAGAAACGCGGCCTCCCTTGTAAAGGAGTCGCTTCCGGACTGGGCAACCAGGCTTCTAAGCACCGCCGGCGAGGTCGCTGCCAAAGAAGGTTTTTACGCGTACGCCGTCGGCGGGTTCGTAAGAGACCTCATCCTTAGAAGAAAGAACCTGGACATCGACCTTGTCGTCGAGGGCGACGGCATAAAGTTCTCTAACGCGCTCGCGAAGGAGCTTGGCGGAGCGAAGGTAACAACGCACGAACGCTTCAAGACAGCGGTCATTGAGCTTGAGAGCGGCTTTAAGCTCGACATAGCAACGGCAAGGCTCGAATACTATGAAAAGCCGGGAGCGCTGCCGACGGTCGAGCACTCGTCACTTAAGCTCGACCTCTACAGGCGCGACTTCACCATAAACACGCTCGCCCTCGCCTTGAGCCCCGGCGAGTTCGGGAGCCTGATTGACTTCTTCGGCGCAGAGACCGATCTAAGGGACGGCGTTATCCGGGTCATGCACAATTTAAGCTTCATAGAAGACCCCACAAGGGCCATGCGCGCAATCAGGTTCTCCGAGCGCTTCGGATTTCAAATAGCTGCCAACACGCTAAGGCTCCTTAAGAATTCCGTGAGACAGGGCGTGCTCACAAAGACATCTGGCTCGCGCGTAATGGACGAAATAATAAACGCGCTCGAGGAAGACAGGTCTCTCGAAATAATAAGGCGCTTTAGCGAGCTCGGCATACTAAGGCTCATACATACATCCATGGACTGGAACGAGCGCATGGAAAAGCTCTTCCAGCGCTCAATTGAGGCAGCTACCTGGCATAAGCTTCTCTACAGGGGCGAGAAAACAGAACCCTGGCTAACACTCTTTTTAGCGCTCACGGACACCATAAAGCAGGAAGCGCTCGTAAAACTTGCCCAGAGGCTTTCCCTTGGCGGCAGACAACGGATCGAGATACTAAAGAAACGAAACGCTGCGCTTAAGGCGCTAAAGGCCGTAGAGGCGGCAAAAAAGACGGGGCTCAAGGCAAGCCGCGTCTATAAGATACTAAAGCCGCTAAAGACCGAACTTGTGCTCTATATAATGGCAAGGACAGAGGACGAAGCGGTAAGGCGCGCCATTTCAGGGCACATAACGGCTATGGACTCGGCAAGGCCCCGCCTTGGCGGACAAGAACTTAAAAAACTCGGGGTAAAGGAAGGCCCTGCCATGGGCCGCCTCCTTACCGAACTTCTCTATAAAAACCTCGACGGCGAATTGAAAAACACCGAGGACGAGGTCGAGTTTGCAAGACGCTTCATCGAAGGGTAGGACAAAACAATGCCGAAAAAAACAACGGTTACCGAAAAAAAAGCGCACACCGGCGTATTAGGGAACGCCCTTTGCCTTGCGGCCCTTACGCTTGCGCTACTGTCCGCATCCGGGTGCGCGGCTACACTTCCAAACGTTGCCCCCAACACGCAAAACCCGTACCGCACCATAGCGCTTCTTCCTATATACAACGCGACGGCGGACGTAGGGGCGCCGAAGATGATCCGGGCAAAGGTATTTACCCTGCTCGACGCAAGGCACTACGACGTCATGGCCCTTGGCGACACAGATAAGATACTCTCCGACAGGCTTGGCATAACGCTTGGCACGCAGGCCGAGCTTGCCGCGCTCGAAGCTTTCTCGCGTGAGCTTGGAGCCGACGCAATCCTCTACGGCTACCTCCTCGACTTTGACTCCGTAACGGTCGGGGTGTATAATGTGAAGAAGGTCAAAATGGCCTTCAAGCTCGTTGATTTGAAGACCGGCGCTGTCATCTGGACAAATGCCGCGGGGGTAAAGGCCTATACCGGGCCCATAGGCGGGCTCGGAAACGACCCATCGGAACTCATATCTCTTGAGAAAAACATCCCCGGCGTCGTTGGCATAAGGAACTTAAGTTCATGGAAGGTCTCGCACTCGTTTAAGGAAGCAAGACAGGAGGATCTGGCAGTAGGCGCAGCATTTTCGCTAATCGAAATGCTCGGGACAAAGATAATCGGCAAACACCTCGTAATAGAAACAAACGACGTTCTATCGTCCGTATTCAGGGATTTCCCGGCAGGCCCGGGCAAGCTCCCTAAGGAACAACCGGCCAGAGAGCCCGAGAAACAGGATAAAGAAAACAAACCCAAGGAGGTCTCGCATGACTAAGTCTGGAAAATCACCGTTTCTTCTGTTTATAATCGCCGCCCTGCTCCTCGCCGTAACGGCCGGATGCGGCCCCAAGATGAAGGGCCAGGTAAAGGACGACCTGACCGTGACCGGGCAGACGGAAGAACTCAAAGAAGAGGGCCTGAAATACAGCGGCCCCGAGTACACGGTCGCGATAATAACATTCGAAAACAAAACCCCAAGCAAGGTGCTTGGCGTTGGCGAGGCCGCAACGGACATTTTACGGACAATCGTCAAGCAGGCCGGGCTCGAGCCAATAGTGCTTACCGAGGCGGAACTTGGCGCGCAGGCAACGCTCGTTGACCTCGAAAAAAGGGGCGCAATAAAAAAAGGCGCCAAGGACACGGAAGCTGGCTTTAGCTCCATAGACTTTAGGATCTCGGGCTCTGTCACTGCGTTTTCGCAGGTAGAGGAAGAGTTCGACGTGCTGATTGGAAAATCCAAGAGTGACGTTGCAAGGGTCCAGGTCGACTACGCGCTCGTGGACGTCTCGACCGGACAAAGCCTTGTAGCTGAATCCGGGGCCGGCGAGTACAAGAAAAAAGTTACGCGCATCCTGGGGGTTGGCGGAAAGACGAGCTACGACACGGGACTTAGGGACGGCGCTCTAAGGGACGCCCTCTCGAAGGCCATGACGAAGATGATAGAGAAACTAAACTCCATGCCGTTTCAGGGCAAGGTGCTGGCGGTAGAGGACGGCGACGTGGTGATACGCGCAGGCACAAAGAGCCGTTTAAAGGAAGGCGACGTGCTCGGTGTGTACTCAACCGGCAAGGACCTCGTCGACCCGGACACCGGCAGGGTCATCGGAAAGATGGAGAAAAAAATCGGCGAGATAACGATTACCTCGCATCAGAGCGAAAAAATCTCGCACGCAAGCGTTAAGTCGGGGCTCGGGTTCAAGCCCGGCGACGTTGTAAAGGCCGTAAAGTAAACCATATGCCAGACCCCCCCCCCCCCCCCCCCCGCCAGGGGCCCGGG